>DFHJ01000015.1:1087-1410 GCA_002372665.1 Anaerovibrio lipolyticus | reverse complement strand
CCATTGCCTCCAGTCTGAGTCTGACTTGCCATTTGAGGGCTATTGCCCCCTGGCGGAGTCTGATTTGCCATCTGCGGGCCATTGCCTCCAGTCTGAGTCTGATTTGCCATCTGCGGGCCATTGCCTCCAGTCTGAGTCTGTTGGGCCCCTTGCCCACCGCCATTGACCTGTTGGGCCGTCTGCCCACTTTGAGGCATAGCTTCTCCCTCTGGCATAATATTGTTGCCAATCATAGCATTATTGCCGACTGTGGTATTGCCACCAGGCATATTACTGGACGGAGAGGCATTTCCCCCTGATTGAGTCTGATTTGCCATCTGCGG
>DFHJ01000015.1:0-1034 GCA_002372665.1 Anaerovibrio lipolyticus | reverse complement strand
GCCATTGCCTCCAGTCTGAGTCTGTTGGGCCCCTTGCCCACCGCCATTGACCTGTTGGGCCGTCTGCCCACTTTGAGGCATAGCTTCTCCCTCTGGCATAATATTATTGCCACCCATGGCATTACTGCCAACTGTGGTATTGCCACCAGGCATATTACTGAACGGAGAGGCATTCCCCCCTGGCTGAGCCATTTGTCCAGCCTGCGAAGGCGTTTGTCCAGCCTGAGCTCCTGTTTGCCCAACCTGGGAAGCAAGCTCTCCACCTTGGGAAGCCCCTTGAGCAGATTTCCCCATCATCGTCCCCTGGGAATTCCCCTGCTGAGGCTGTGACTGGGCAGCATCCCCAGTAAATGCACTTTTAGGGAAAAAGGCATCCACCAGCTTATTTAGGATATTCAATCCTTCTGTAGGCTGCTGGCCTCCCTGAGCTGGCTGAGGATTAGTGACAGCGGCCAACTGGGCAAGAAGCTGCTCAAGCTGCCGTGGCATTTCCTCACCCTCCGGAAGCTGCATCAGTTGAAAGGCCAATTTATTGATATTCACGGGCTCCATGGAGCTGTTGTTACCAAGGACTGCCTTAAGATTATCAAATACTGTCTGCAAGCCTTCTGAAAAATCTCCCAGCTTGCCCTGGTCAGCCATCTGCCCCAGCTGTGTCATAATTCTCCCCAAGGTATTAAGCTGCTCCACAGAAAAGCGCTGACTGGCCAAAGAGCTGCCCACGCCTTCTCCCACAGTGCCTTCAACAGTAAAGGCATTGCGCATAATATTCTGAATGATGTTTTTCAGCTCACTTGGAAGGGCATTTTCCGCTTCAGAATGATGGGTGGAAATCTTTGACAGAACGCCCGCCATATTATCTATGGAATTTTTTATATTTACATCTGTACGGGGCGAAAAGGCAGAACCAGAACTGCCGCCGCCATCCCGTTTGACTGATAGCTTATCACCTTTAGTTTCTTGTGTCCGCTCCGCAGGTTGTACTGAGGGCGTCATTCCTGTTACATTAGTTGGCAAGGCCTTTCCACCTCCTG
>DFHJ01000082.1 GCA_002372665.1 Anaerovibrio lipolyticus | reverse complement strand
TATTGATGTTATACTATAGCCATGTAGATGATAAAAAGTGGTATGAATATATGAGTGGGTAGGTATAGATTAATAGAAAAAATGAAAGTATTGTTATTTTGGAATTGATGAAATTTGCCAGTATTTTGGAACTGCTACAGCAAAAGGATTTTATATTAAAAATTAGGGCTGGATATTGAAGTAGTAAAGCGTAATGATAATGAGTTATTACAGGTATATGTATTAAATGAGATTTGGATTTTGATGAGGTAATCAATGGACAGCCTGAACAAAAACCAACGCAGCCATAACATGGCCAGTATAAAATCAAAAAACACAAAGGCGGAGCGGGTGCTTCGCCTTGCTCTTTGGCATCGGGGAATTAGATACCGCAAGAACTGGCGGAAGCTCCCCGGCTCCCCGGATATTGCCATCACAAAATATAAAATAGCCATTTTTGTGGATGGGGATTTCTGGCACGCACGAGGCCATGAACAGGATCCGGGGGAGCAAGTGGCCACCAATAAGGAATTTTGGAAAAAGAAGCTGGCCCGTAATGTGGAGCGGGACAAAGAAGTAAACGACCAGCTTACACAGGCGGGGTGGCTGGTGCTTCGGTTCTGGGAAAGTGATATAAAAAAGAATATTGATGCGGTGTTGGATGAGATAAACAGATATTTACCGTGAATTAGATTTATGGCGTGGCAAATTTGCCGCGCTTTTTTTTGTTTTGAAATATATGCTGATGGATAATAAAAAGTTTTACCTAATATGAAGGATATTTAGTGATTATAGAGAAAGTTTGTCAGTAAAGAATATTCTATGGAAAGAAGGATAACAATGACAAGCTGGATTATTCCATGTAATTTAAAAAATTACAATGTAACAGCTGCATTTAAGAAGCTGAGAATAATTAATTGGAAGCAATCAGCAAAATCTATAGAAAAAGATGATATAGTATACATTTACGTTGGAAAACCAGTTTCGGCGATAAAATATAAATGTGTGGTAAACAAGGTTAATATCAAACAAAGGGAAATAGATGACAGTGAGTTTGTCGTAGATGGAACACCATATATTTCGTATGGAAATTATATGGAGATAGAATTAGTGGAAGAAATTCCGGATGACGTATATGATCTAAAATCATTGACAGCACATGGCCTTTTGGGGACTATTCAGGGGCCAAGACGTGCAAGCGGTGAATTGGAATTGTTTATTGGAAAAGATTCAGCAGATGAAAATGCTATAGATAATATTCCTTTTAAAAACGGAAAAATAAAGGTAACAGGGGTTATTACATTTGATAGTGAGAATGAAAAGATACAGGCAATAAAGCCGACCTATATTGAAGATATCAAATATCTATCAAAAGAATATATACCTTCTGAGAAGGGATATTTTGATGTTTATGAAGGACAGATGTTTTTTTATCGACCAGACGGAAGTAAAAAATACTATTCTAGAGAATATCGTAAGAATAAAAGAAATGTCACCTTATATAAAGTTAATCCGGTCAAAATTATTTATGTCGATAATAAAAAACTAATTATTTTGAATTCGGATGGTGAAGGCTTGTATTGCTATGACAATTATGGTACATTTCCTCAATTGGAGATAACAGATGTCGAACCCGATAAACAAGCAAAATATTATAAAGATATAATGTATTGCACTTATGGAGAGAGACCACAGAAGGTAGTATCTGATACGCCTGTAGTTTCTAATTATTCAAATTTAAGAGGTGATTTTGCTAATTATACAGAGATGGATCAGGACAGGGTAATAAAAGAAAATGTCAGAAGGCGGATGATTATAAATGCAGGCCCTGGCACGGGAAAGACATGGACATTAATAGAGAAAATAATAGAATTGGTTGAAGTTCAGGATGTGGATCCGGACACAATTTTAGTTCTTTGTTTTTCCAAGGCAGCAGTTGAAGAAATAAAGAATAGATTAAAACAGGCATATATGCAAAACCGGGTGTCTGAAGTGATTAATATGGTTGATATCAGAACCTTTGATTCCTTTGCAACCCAGGTCCTGTATTATGTTAAAGAGGAGAGCGAATACGATGATCTTAAATATGTTGATATAGGTTTATTAAACTATGATGAAAGAATAAAACGATTTACAAGTATTATTAAATCAAGGCCGGAAATACTGGAACAATGTGAGCATCTTTTTGTTGATGAGGTACAGGATCTTGTTAATGAAAGAGCAGAAATGGTAATTGCAATAATAAAAAAACTGCCAGAAAAATCCGGTGTAACCTTGTTAGGGGATGCATGCCAATCAATATATGATTATCAGGCTACAAAGGGTCTTATGACTTCCAAGCAATTTTATGGTGCCATGAAAAATATGAACAGATTTACACATTATTATTTTTCTGGAAACCATAGGCAAAATAAAGATTTGGCTGATTTGGGAGATGGCTATAGAAAATATATCCTTTCAGGGGTGAGAGCTGATTGTGATTCGTATTGGCATAATTCTGTAGAAAATGTGATACCCAAATTTATGGAATATGAAGTTGAAAAAATAAGTCAAAGCAGTATTGGTGTGGTATTAAATCAGGGAACAGTTGGTATATTAACAAGAACAAATGGACAGGCACTTCAAATATCTGCACTATTAAGAAAAAAAGGAATAGATCATATTCTAAAAAAGAGATTGAAAGACAATACGTTGAATAAGTGGATAGCATTAGTGTTTAACGACTATCAATTAACTTCAATCAGCAAGGATGACTTTTATGATATTTACGAAGAAAAGAATGGTTTAAGCCCGGACGTATCTGAGGTGTGGAAAGGTATAAAGGAAGCAGCACGTGTTTCGGCGGATCGGATTGGAATTAGAGATATCTTAAAAGGGATACTGACTAATGCAAAATCATTAGCACTATATTCACAGGAAAAGGTATCGCAACTGACAGTAACCAACATTCATAGAGGCAAGGGACGTGAATTTGACACTGTATTGGTTGAGGATTCTATTTTCTCTGATGATGGAAAGGCGTTGGATGAGCACAAAGTGTGTTATGTGGCATTGACAAGGCCTAAACAAAATATTTATAGGATAAGAGTAAAATCCGAGTATACAGGGATTGACAAGGACGGTGACAGAAGGTGTTATAAGGCAGATTTTACTGGAACAGATAGAAAGGTTCTTCGATGGTTCGAGGTGACAGGCGAGCCGGATATGGACCTGAAATCTTTTGCTCGAGAGGAAAAAGTACAAATTTATATTAGAGAGAACCACAATAATCTTGTTGGGAAAAAGGTTATATTAATCAAGGAAAGCAAATCAGAGTACGTAAGATATAAAATTATGCTGGAAAAAGAAAAAATATTTTTGGGATATACAAGCAGACATTTTTACGATTCATTATCCAGAATATTACGTATTATATACAAGCTGCCAAAGGGGAAGAATCCGTTTTTTGCAGTTTATCCTGAGAGAATGACCGACCTTTATATTGATGATGTAATTTCGGTAATTAGTCAGGCTGACGGAGCAGAACAAAATATTAAAGTATATGGTGAAATGGTTACCTGGAACGCAATTACAGTTGTGGGCTACAGCAAAGCTAAATACATATAGGAGAGCAACAAATGGCGACATTTAAAGATTTTTATGACGCAAGGGAAGAAATAATAGCACTGGTAAAAAAGGATTTAATTGGTCCGGTGTATGAGGATGAGGTACTTATAGAACGGCCAACACAATACTATGTTATGGGTAAGTTATATCCAACTACAGAAGTTGATAATACTGGTAGTGATGCCGATGAGGATATTACAACCAATGCAGGAGTTGAAAACAACACTGATTTATATGATAGTGCCCTGGCATCTACCAATGTAAAAGATCCGAGTGCCATGGGGGTCACCATTACTCTAAAACCTGATGTTCGGCATATAAAAGTTTTGGTTAAATATGCCCAATATCATTGTTTGACACAGGAAGAAGTTATCAGCTCGGGGCGTGATATTACAAAGTATAAGGATGATATTGATTCCCGAACAAAATTCTGGGTAAGGGAATATGGGCAACAAGAGTTAAATATTGAGGTCGGCAAAGATGATGAATATGTGATAGTAGATGAAACTGTTCTTGGAACGTATACGCATAAAAAGTTCAATTCGGGGGAAACAGTAGTAACTGTAGTTTTAGCCAATAAGTTTTTTTTAGCTGACCAGGATTTTGATGAAAAAAATAAACATACAATTTTTCAACCAGAGATTTGTATTACATCTGAAGAGCTGGATGGAAAAGTGTTCACCACGGTGCGCAGGCAAATTGAACTGACAGATGATGAAGAATTATCCGTAATGGACATGTTATATTCAAACAATCGTTGCTTTGCCCAGGGGCATGGCTGTGCAGCTGAGTGGGATGTAGAACAGATTGAACCGGATTATATAAAAAGTACATACATGCCTTCATATAATTTACTTCAGATGAAAGCAAGGAAGATAGATAATAATCCGGTATTCAACATGAAGTATTTATTTAGTGGTAAATCAGATGAGATAATACACTATCTAGAGCAATTTGTTAGTGAATATTCAGACTGGATTGAGCAATTAAGAGACAGTATACCGGAACAGTATTATGATGTTGCTGAAAGGAATATTGAAAAATGCATAAGTGTAAGGAATAGAATAAAAGCGACTGTTTCCAAATTAAAAACAAGTGCGCAAAATAATGGAAACACATGGAAAGCATTTAGATGCGCGAATGAGGCAATGTATATGCAGCGTAGGCAGTCAATTATTAAGACGGGGAGGGTGCCAAAGGATGAGGATATTAATTGGTACCCGTTCCAGCTGGCTTTTATGATGCTTGAAATAATGTCTTTTGTAAACCCAAAAGGAGAAGACCGGAAGACAGTAGATTTATTGTGGTTCCCTACTGGTGGCGGAAAGACAGAAGCATATTTGGGCATCGCTGCTTTTTGTATTTTTTATAGACGCTTTAGTAATAAAAAAAGGGTGGATGGAGTTACCGTTTTAATGAGGTACACATTACGCCTTCTTACAATTCAGCAGTTCGAAAGGGCAAGCATTTTGATTTGTGCATGTGAATTGCTGAGACAGAAATACGATATTGGTGGTAGTAAAATTTCAATAGGTTTATGGGTAGGGAACCAGCTTACTCCAGGGAATATACAGCAGGCTGATACTACTTTGACAATGTTACACAACAATGCAAATTTGGCTCAAGGTACTGCTGATCCTTGTCAAATAAAAATATGCCCCTGGTGTGGCAAAAAAATATATCCGAGGAATTATTCTATTGATCTGGTACACAAAAAGATGAATATAAAATGTACCAATGAGGACTGTGAATTTTCAAGCTTTGACAGTTTGCCGATATGTTTAATCGATGAAGAAATTTACGCATATAGACCAACCTTTATTGTGGCCACAGTAGATAAATTTGCTCAGATAACATTGCAGGACAAGCCAGCTGCCCTGTTTTCTGTTGACCATGAAAATTTGCCCCCGGAATTAATTATTCAGGATGAATTGCACTTGATATCAGGTCCTCTTGGTACGATGACAGGGATTTATGAAGCTGCAATTACAAAAATCTGTGAACACGATGGCATTCCTGTTAAAGTGGTCGCTTCTACTGCAACAATCAGAAATGCGGATAAACAGATAAGAGCGCTTTATGGCAGAAACTTTGCGCAGTTTCCTCCACAGGGCATAACAGCCGACGATTCATTTTTTGCTGTAAAATCAACTGAGGATGAAAGACCTGCAAGAAAGTATCTGGGAATTATGGGTGTGAGTGCAACTGCTACTACAATGCTTATTAGAACTTATGCCTCATGGCTGTTTGCATCAAGATATCTGATTGATAAAGGCTATGATGATAATGTAGTAGATAACTTCTGGACGCTTACAGGATATTTTAACAGTATCAGAGAACTCGGGGGAGCCCAGACACAGATTGTCGATGATATTCAAAGCAGATATCAGTATTTAAAGGAAAAAAAATTTGCAGATATTGCTCCTGAATATACGGGGAAGGATAAATATGAGTATTCAGAAGAGTTGACCAGCCGCATGACCAATGATCAGATATCTGATATTATTCAAACCCGTTTAAAGATACCATATTCAAGTAATGATAGTGATGATACTCCTTTTGATTTTATACTGGCTTCAAATATGATTTCAGTTGGCGTGGATGTGGGGCGATTGGGGACAATGGTTGTTAATGGTCAGCCTAAAACAAATGCGGAGTATATACAGGCGACCAGTCGTGTGGGACGTGATAATCCGGGACTGGTATTTGTACTGTATAACGCCTCACGCTCAAGAGACAGATCTCATTATGAGCAGTTTTTAAGATATCATGCAGCATTATATAGATATGTGGAAGCAACAAGTCTTACACCATTTTCTGACCGTGCCCGGGACAGAGGTTTGCATTCGCTGTTTGTGACATTGTGTAGATATATGTGTCCTGAGCTTCTGAAAAATGAGGATGCTTCAAAATTTGACCCAACAATGCCTGAAGTAAAGGCTGTTGAGAAAATAATATTTGATTATGTAAGTATTGTTGATAAGCGTGAACTGGACAGAGTAATCGCGGAAATTAAATATATAGAATCTCTTTGGAGTGAAGCAACCCATGGTGAATTGTGGTACCGCAAGAAAAAGCATCCATCACTTCTAAAAGACGATATTGATGAGGATGACAGATTCAGATGTATGAACAGTATGAGAAGTGTTGAAAAGCAGTCCGGACTGTATTTGTTAGGAGATTGATTATGAGATTGGGACCAAGACTTGTAAAGAGTAAAAAGAGTGCAATAGGGACATTAAGAAAGACCCAGTTGGTTACTACATTCGCGCCAGGAGCGATAGCTGATATGCCTGATTGCTCAGTTATTCTCGCAGCAACAAATTATTGGAGTAATTACAGTCCTGTTATACATGAGCCAAATTTGGAGAGATTGCTCGGAATAAAAGGGTTTAGGGAGCCGTATGCAACAGAATCGGATAATCCTAAAGGGAATCCGGATGTTCCTGCATTCAGGTTTCCAAGAATGCATTTTTGTCCTAAGTGTGGCAGTTTGAAAGACTATAAAATGTATGGCGATAAAAATAACCGTAAATGCAGTTGTGGCAGTCAGATTGTTCCTTCACGTTTTGTGTGCGCCTGTATTAATGGACATCTGGAGGATTTTCCTTATAAGTGGTGGGTGCATTATGGCAATTATAGTAAATGCCCTGACGCAGACAGATGGGATAAATTGAGCATTAAATTTAACAATACTACGGGCGGTTTATCCAGTATAGTTATCAAATGTAATTCATGTGGAAAAGAGCGAACGATGGAAGGATGTATGAGTTCGGGAGCTTTAACAGGATATAAGTGTAGGGGAAAACGTCCATGGATAGGCTTTGATAACGAATTTAATGAAGTGGAAGAATGTAATGCACCGATGAAGACATTACAAAGGGGCGCATCAAATGTTTATTTTGGAATTACTCAAAGCGCCCTTACTATTCCACCATATAGTCAAAAACTACAGAGTGATATAAGTGAAAAATGGGAAGAGATCAGAGGACTCTTTGATCATAAAATGGATGACAATAATTTAAAAATTGTCTTAAAGACATTTTTTAATCGGGCAATTTCAGAGGGAAGATATGGTATTGATGAATATTTAAAAGCGGCTAAAGAACGGTATCAATTGGAGAATCATATTCAAGTTGCAGATATTGATGAAGTGTATACAGAACAGATGTTGTATGAAGACGAGTACAATGCTTTGTGCGCTGGGTACGAGCAAGATAATGATGACATAGAGCCTGAACAATTTGTTGCAGTGGAATCTGAAATACCGGAAATTTTGGATGGATATGTTGATTCCATAATGTTGGTTAAAAGATTACGTGAAGTTTTGGCAGTAAAAGGTTTTAGAAGAATAACACCGGAGAAACCGACGGAGGATGATAACAGGGCCGTCGGAATGAACAAATGGGAATATCAGCCAGTCTGGAACAAGCCGCTTGACTGGTTGCCAGCTATTCAAATGAGAGGCGAAGGCATATTTATTAAATTTGATGAAGACAGTCTTCAGGAATGGGAAGACAGAAATTCTGCCCATTATAATGTGATGAAAGAGCGGTTAGGAGAATTAAATATTGGCAAAGGAATGATGTCAGCAAGGTATGTTGTTTTACATACCTTTGCGCATCTGTTAATCAGGCAGTTGACATTGGAGTGTGGGTATTCCGGGGCGGCACTTAAAGAGAGAATATACAGTACATTTTATGGATCCGAAAAAAAGATGTCTGGAGTGCTGATTTATACTTCATCATCCGATTCTGATGGAAGTCTTGGAGGATTGGTAAGACAGGGGGAACCAGAACTGTTGGAAACAACCGTTAGAAACATGTTGCAGGAGGCCTCTTGGTGTTCTTCTGATCCACTCTGTTGTGATTCAACGGCACAAGGGTTTTATTCATTAAACTATGCTGCTTGTCATGCCTGTACTCTTTTGCCAGAGACCAGTTGTGAGGCCAGAAATTGTTTGTTGGACCGGGTGTCTATAGTAGGGAAATACGATGACAGAAGTATGGGGTATTTTGGCGAATTGCTCGAGGAGGACATATAGATGGCAAGAATGATACCAGCTACCATCAGTCCCGATGTGAAAAGTTCAGCTGAAAGAATGATTTATGGATGGCTGAGTGACTTGGAATGGGAAAACTGTATAGTATTGCACTCATTGGGCATGAATGAACATGTTGATAAAATATTTGGAGAAATCGACTTTGTGGTCATCGCTGACGAGGGCGTATTGTGTATAGAGGTCAAAGGCGGAATTGTAAAAAGAAAAGCCGGTGAATGGCATTTTATAAACAGATATGGCAAAGATACCGTGAAGAAAGAAGGCCCCTATCAGCAAGCCCAGGGGAATGAGCAGTCTTTGAGGAAGTATTTAAAGAACCGGTTAAAAGACAGTCAGGATCCAATATGCAGATGTGCCTATGCAAGCTGTGTAATGACACCGGACTGTGTGATTGATGTTGATGATAATATTGAAATCATCTCTGATATTACTTTTGATAAAAGAAATACGAAAGAAGACCTGCCGCAATTCTTTGAAAACTCATTTAGATATTGGAAAAGTAAAACCATGGAAAAACATCATTTTTCCGGCAGGCATTTACAGGATGAGGACAAGGAAAGACTGGTTAGTATTCTTAGAGGGGATTTTGCATTTGTTCCATCAATGTCCCTGGCATTAAAGAGGACAGATGAAATGTTGGCTGCTCTGACAGACGAGCAATATATTATAATGCACGGCTTTCACTCAAAAAGGATGCTGGTATCTGGTCCGGCTGGAACGGGAAAGACTATGCTTGCCATGGATCAATGCCGCAAATTAAAAGCGGAAGGGTATAAGGTGCTCTATTTGTGCTATAACAGGCTGATAGCAAATTATGTCAAAAAGAATTTTGAGGCCGAAGGTCAGGAAATAGATGTTAGTACCTTGCATAGCTTTATGCTGGGTAAAACCGGAGAAAAAGCAGTAACTTACGATGAAAAATTTTATTCGGAGACTCTTCCAAATATTTTTGTTGATCAGTTAGATGTACTGATGCCAGATGAAGAAAAATATGATGTACTGGTTATTGATGAAGGACAGGATCTAATGACCACATACTACCTTTTATGTTTGGAGGGAATGATCAGAGGAGGACTAAAGAAAGGCAGATGGTCTATCTATTTTGACAAAAACCAGAACATTTTTGGCAAATATGATGAATTACAACATATATACAATGAGCTTGAGGACTTTGGGGCATCGTCTTATGAATTGTCGGTGAACTGTAGAAATACTAAGCAAATTGCCATTGGAAACTGGTATGCAACCAATATTGTGCAGGCATCTATTATGAAGGCCAATGGTGAAGTTGTAGGTTATCATACGTATAAATCAAAGGATAACGAAAGAAAAGAATTGTTCAGGTTGATAAGACGCCTGCTCGCTGAAGGTATCAGCAGAAAGGATATAGTAATCTTGTCACCATTCAGATTGGATAATGAAAATAGCTGTTTATACTGTGCCGGCATACCAAGTGATATTGGTGAAATAAGATTGAATGAAACGGTTATCCTGGATAGTGACGCGTTCATACGATTTTACACTGTAAAAGCATTTAAAGGTCTCGACGCAAGAGTAATTATTTACATTGATATTAAAGGGTTTGCAAGGGATGATGAACGTCTTATTAACTATGTTGCCATGTCAAGGGCCAGAACATTATTGGAAATTTTTTATGAAGAAGGCCTGGAAGAAGACAGGCAGAAGATGATGCTAAAAAGCTATAACCTGTAGAGTTTGAGATATTAATATCAGATTTAGAGAAATTGGGATGTGATGCTATATGGCAGTAATCCAAAAAACATGTTTATTATTCATATTACTGATTATTACGCTATCTATTTCTGGCTGCGAAACCAAGGCAGATATAGAGGCCAGGGAGCAAGAACAGCGGTACAGTTTTATTAATAGGTCTATTGAGGGGTATCAAAAAGGGATAGCGATATTCCATGAGATGGATTTTGCCCATCCCGACCAGCAGAAAGCCAAGGAAGCATCCCTAGCATTTTTTGGCGGTACGCCTAATCACATCAGATTTAGTGAACGAACTGACTGTGCTTCTACTATTGCCATTGTATGCCCAGATGCTGAATCCCTGTATTATGCAGCTAACTGTCTGGAAATAATTGCTGAATGGGGCGGCATTGAGAAAGGTATAACTGTAAAAAACAGTATGCTACTTCATTATGCTGGGCTTATTCCTGAAAATTACAATGGACCATTAAAGAAGAAGGTCCTGACACTCCGAAGTCAGATTTTCGACATTAATGAAAATGTTGTAAAACCTAAAAAAGCCGCCCAAGAAGCCCGTCATAAACAGCTTCAGGCTGAATATAATCGGACATATTCTGAACGGGTGGCAAAGATGAGTGCCGATGATCCTTATTATGATGAGGAGTTTTATACAGCCGGCAACTATAGGGAAGAATATGATGATGATGGTTACCGTGTAGATAGACAGGAGGCCAGGGAACAACATCGCCAGTCCGGGGGCGGAACGCGGCGGTGGAGATAGGTGCAGTAAATGATACATTTTGTATGGTGGATATTATTTAAGGCCCAATCGTGTATATACATATATTTGAGCCGCTGTTTCCATCATATCTGTCCATGAATTAAAATCAGAGTTATTTCTTACATATTCTTCCCATTCGTTGTCGGGGATTGCTTTAAAGGCGTCTTCATCAGTGCCATAACCACCTTGGATTAGGAATTCATCAAAAGAGGATACATCTGTATGCTGCTCCATAAAAGTTTTGTCAAATAATTCACTAAATGGAATGTTATGGTTTCCTTCCAATTCGGTGAGACGATGTTGTACATTGGATAATAAGTTAATTGCTTGTTCAAAGCCATCTGCCTTGGATGACATAGTAAGGTCCCCCCTACAAGTGATTTTCTATATAATTATATGCCATTAGGTAAAGATAATTACAATGTAATTGTATATGAATGTTAATATTAAGATGGTGCAGGAGAATTTTTTACTGTTGTAGAAAATCATACCATATAAATTTACTTAGTTAATTATATGTGAGAGGTGAGAATATATGCGCGAACGTACTAAAAGGGAGCGGATACGCATAGTAGACCGCTACTATGGTAATTATGATGACCCGGATACTCCTGAAACTCCAGACAAAACCGATGATAAAAATGTTAATATGTATAACCGCTACGAAGACCTTGAGGATGAAGACGAAAACGACGACGATTGGTAAGTCTGTCTTAGAATTAACCGATACGACCCGCTGAATTTGGCAGATCCTTAACTAAATACCCCCGGGGATGTTTTCAAATAATGCAAGGTACTGGTGATAATGCGGTAGAAATGTTTTGGAATCTTGATGTAGGTGTTCGGGAAGATATTTATGATTATATTACCAGCGAAGATGCGTAATTTTTGGAGGATTTAATGAAAACAATAAATGTAGTAGCAGCAGTGATTCGTAAGGGCGATAAGATACTGGCTACCCAGCGGGGATATGGCGAATTTAAGGACGGTTGGGAGTTTCCAGGGGGAAAAATTGAGCTTGGGGAAAAACCGGAGGAGGCCTTGAAGAGAGAAATTAAAGAAGAATTGAAGGCTGCTATTTCTGTGGGTGAGGATTTGGGCATAGTGGAATATGATTATCCCAATTTTCATCTAAATATGCGATGCTTTATGTGCTCCCTTGTTTCTGAGGATATTACCCTGCTGGAGCATGAAGCTATGAAATGGCTTACGGCAGAAACAAACAATAGATACTGTGAATTGGCTGCCAGCGGATAAACCAATGACCGAAAAAATTAAAGAAATATTGCGCAGGTAATTTTTGCTGCTCATGTTTGAGGAGCAGAAGCAGTACCGTGTGCTTTGGTAGTAATAGTATTGAGGAATTGTTGGTGGCAGGTGCAAATTGAATAAAAGGTAAAAAATGGGGAAAATAGTATGGTTCAATGTGAGCTTTGTCCGCATAAGTGCAAATTAAAACAAAATCAAATAGGGCTTTGCGGTGCCAAAAAAAATATTGATGGTAAAATAACTTCAATTTCCTATGGGCAGGTCACCTCGTTGGCCGTTGATCCCATTGAAAAGAAGCCTCTGTATCATTTTTATCCCGGAACAGCAATATTGTCTGTAGGGAGCTTTGGCTGCAATATGAAATGTCCCTTCTGTCAAAATTATTCCATATCACAGCGTGGTATAGAGGCCTCTCAGGGCTGTGTTTCTCCGAAAGAAATGGTTGAACTTGCCCGCAAAGCCACCTTAAAAGCAGGAAGCATAGGGGTGGCCTTTACCTATAACGAACCATTTATCAGTTATGAGTATTTATTGGACGTGGCACCGTTGCTGAAATCAGAAGGGCAGAGGGTAGTGCTGGTGACCAATGGGCAAATATGTCAGGAGCCATTGAAGGCCATTCTTCCTTATGTAGATGCCATGAATATTGATTTAAAGGTATTCTCTGAAGATGGATACAAATGGATGGGGGGAGATTTTAAAACGACAAAGGACACTATACGTCTGTCATTGGAGGCTGGTGTTCATGTGGAAGTAACAACCCTTGTGATTCCTGGAATTAACAGTGATTCTGATATGATGCGTTCAGAAGCTATGTGGATTTCCCAGTTCCGGAGGGATATTCCCCTTCATTTGTCCCGCTATTTTCCGCGTTACAAGCTGCAGACAGAGGCCACACCAGTGGCAACATTATATGAACTGCAGGGAATAAGTCAGGAATATCTTGATTATGTTTACTTGGGGAATGTGTAAATTTATATGTATGAATTGTTGAGGAGGCTCGTGTTATGAAAAACATAATTGCGATTAATAAGGATATACCTATGTTTAAGATTGTATTGCGGGCACTCCTGTGTTCATTGGTTGCTATTATTTTGTGTACCCATTCTTCGCCAGCTATGGCCAAGGACGAGCCCACATGGATAATGGGATGGCATCATCTTGATCCTGCTAGCCTCCAATTCAGCAACAATTACCTTTATGCCAGTGTAATTTATAACGATGGCCGTACCTCTCCGAAGGTAAACCAGCGGCGTTTTTATTTAGATAAGAAAACGAATCGTGTGGTCTATGATTTTAATGACAAGGTTTTTGGTTGGTGCTTTAAAGGGCGGGTCAAGGATAATGCTTTTACTTACAAAATGTGGCAGGTAATGAAGCCCCATATGAAAAAATTCCCGGTTTCCAGCTGGCGTCTTTAGAGTCCGATGTTTAACGGTTGCATTATGCAGTATTTATATCATTTGATGGCGTTTTTTGTTGACAAAAATTCCTTAGGTTATATAATAAGGACTAATCATATAACCTATAGCTTTAGTAGGCAATGTTAGGAGGAGTCATATATGAGTATTTCGCCACTTAGTCAACAAAGATGGACAGCACGGGAAATTTGTCTTGTAGCAGTTATGTCAGCCGTGGTATTTCTAGCGACCTTTGTACCTAAGATTCCTATTCCGTTGGGATACGCTCATCTAGGTGATGCAGCAATATTTCTCATTGTTTTTTTGGCTGGCCGCCGTCAAGGAGTTTGGGCAGGCTGTATTGGTTCTGCCTTTGCTGATTTATTAGGGGGATTCCCATTATGGATCGGTCCTACTATTCTGATAAAATTTATCATGGCCCTGTCCTTCGCTATCTTTGTGGAAAAAGTGAGCGAAGAAAATGTGCTTAAATCATCCCGTATCTTCATAGCTCTGGTACTAGCTACCCTCATAATGACAGCAGGCTATACCATTTTCGGTGCCATTTTATACGATAGTCTGGAGGCAGGCCTATCATCTGCTCCGGGGTTATTGATAAAATCAGCAGTCAATATTGCAGCCTTCTATGTTGCCATTGTGCTGTTAAAAGATAGAGCTGTCATAAATAGATAAATTTGGTCTTGCAATGTCGACAATGTGATTTTGGTAAAGCATGAATATAAGTGAGTAGAGCGTATCCGCAAAGGGTACGCTATTTCTTTTTGTTTTATAATAATGATTATCCACAAGTTGTGTATATTATGTTAATAGATGTAAACTTATTATTCCCTCGATAAGTCACCGGATAGCGGTTAAATGGGTAAAAAAATGAACAGCACTTTGTTGGAAAAACTCATGTGTTATACTATTATTAATTCAACAGTAAATGGGCCTTTGGTGTTGGGAAGCTGGCTGCTATTTTTTTGGAGGGTATGTATGAAGATTTTACATTTGGGTGATTTGCATCTGGGCAAATCCTTGTTGGATTTTGATTTGATTAAAGACCAGGAATTTATTTTAAATCAGGTTATTGAAATTATTGGAAAGGAATCTGTTAGTGCGGTGCTGATTGCTGGTGATGTTTATGACAAATCCGTTCCCAGTGAGGCTGCCACCAGATTGCTGGATTATTTCCTTGGGGAGCTGGCTGCCCGAAAGATAACAACCATTATGATAAGTGGCAACCATGATTCTGATGATAGACTGAATTTTGGCAGCTCTCTTTTTAAGCACAGCCATGTTTTTATTTCAGCCAAGTATAGCGGACAACTGGATAGATGGGTGGCTGCTGACGGGAAAACTAAGGTAAATGTTTATGCCCTGCCATTTGTAAAGGCTTCTCAGGTGAAGCACTATTTCCCTGATGCTGGTATTGAAAATTACGAGGATGCAGTACGGACCATTTTGGAAAATACAGAAATTGATGATAGGCAGATAAATATTTTGGTGGCTCATCAGTTTGTGGCAGGAAAGAGCGGTGATCCTTCTCTGGGGGGCTCAGAGGGGGCAGGAACCCAAAGTGTTGGACTGGTGGAAAAGATAGGCTGTGATCTCTTTGATAGGTTTGATTATGTAGCTCTGGGGCATATACATTCTCCGCAGAAAATCGGCAGGGAAACAGTACGTTATGCTGGTTCACCTTTAAAATATTCCTTAAGTGAGGTCAATAACAAGAAATCTGTTCCTGTTATTTCTATTAATGGGGCAAAGGACATTGATGTTCAGCTTTTTCCATTAACACCATTGCGCGAAATGAGACATATAAGGGGCAATATGACTGAGCTGTTAAAGGCATCTGCTGTTTTTCCAAAGGAAGACTTTATATATGCCACCTTGACAGATGAGGATGTAGTTAATGATGCCATGGGGATATTTCAGCAGATTTATCCTAATACAATAAAGATTGATTATGATAATTCACGGACAAGGGCTGTGGAACAGGTGGACATTTCCCAAATAGCCCGTAACAAGTCCTTTAGTGAATTGATAAGCGAGTTCTACAGACTTATGTATAACTGTGAAATAAGTGATGAGGAAATGGATGTTATGCGAATGGCAGCCAGAGAGGCAGGTGTGCTGAATGAAGCCAATTAAGCTAATAATAAGTGCATTTGGACCTTATGCTGCTACCATGCCTGAAATAAATTTTGAGCAGTTCGAGGATAAAGGGTTATTTCTGATTTCCGGAGATACTGGCGCCGGGAAAACCACTATTTTTGATGCTATCAGCTTTGCTTTATACGGAACCACCAGCGGAAGCTATCGGGATACCCAAAATCTTCGTAGTGAATATGCCAGGGATGATGTGGAAAGCTATGTGGATTTTTATTTTTCCCATCAGGGGAGCAACTACCATATTAAGAGAAATCCTTCATATCAGCGGAAAAAGCTGCGTGGAGAAGGCTATGCCACCGTGAAGGAGCAAGCTGTTTTGTATAAGGACGGTGAGCCACTTGTGGAGGGCCTTACCCGGGTTAATGGCGCTGTCAG
This sequence comes from Anaerovibrio lipolyticus, assembly GCA_002372665.1. Classification (GTDB taxonomy): domain Bacteria; phylum Bacillota; class Negativicutes; order Selenomonadales; family Selenomonadaceae; genus Anaerovibrio; species Anaerovibrio lipolyticus_C. The sequence goes on along the minus strand of DFHJ01000082.1, from coordinate 12,079 downwards.
GGATTTGCTGAAAATTGATGACAAGCAGTTTAAGCAGATAGCCATGATAGCACAGGGCGAGTTTTGGGCTTTGCTTAATGCTAAAACAGACCAGCGTACGGAAATTCTTCGTACGATTTTTATGACCGACGGATACAAAAATATTGAGTTTAAGCTAAAGGATAGGCTGGATTCTGTCAGGGCAGGTCTTACAGAGGGGAAAAGGAGCATTCTACAGCATTTTAATGATGTAGCTGCCTCCGAGGAGGACGAGAATTTTACGAAATTGCAGGAGCTTAAGTCAAGGGCTGAAAAGTCTGACAGTGTCTGGAATCTGGATGAGATATTACAGATTATTGACAGGATAATTGACTCTGATAATAATAGGTCTACAGGTATTAAAGAACAGCTTCAGAAGGCTGAGGCAGTGCTGAATGGTAATAAGACGGCTTTGGCAACGGCGGAAACCAATAATCAATTTATTGGGAGAGTAAGTCAGCTAGAGCAGGAAAAAAACAAGCTGAAGGAGCAAGAGCCACGTATTAATGAGCTAAAGACCTTGCTGGAACGTCAAAAGGCGGCTACTCATGGGGTTTATCCTGCCTATGAAGCCTGGATGAAAAAGCATAAAGAGGTTGCCTACACGGAAAAGCTGATTGCCGATAAAAAGACTGAACAGGACAAGGCGCAAAAAATAGCTATTCAGGCGGCTAAAAAATTGGCAGAGGCAGAAAAAAGCAAGCCTGAACTGGAGACCCTTAGCATTACTGCAAATAGGCTAAAGGAGGATGAACCAAAGTATAAGAGACGGGATGAAGTGAGCCTCAAAAAGGCAGTTCTTGAGAAACAGCTGCTTCAGCTTAATAAGGAAGAGGCTGCCCTTACCGAGTCGGATATTAAGCTGAAAAAGAAAATTACTACCTTAAAGGAGGCTGTAGCAGGCCTGAAGGAAAGTCCTAGTGAACTTCTTAAAATTCAGCAAAAGGGAAAAGAGCTGTCTGATTTGGAAAATGCTATTAATGACATTTTGGAGAACCAGCTGGAGGAAAGAGGTCGTCGTCAGAAGGATTTGGCAAACAAACAGAAGGCCTATACAAATTCCTTTGAGGAATATGAAAAAGCCAATACTGCCAGAATAGAGGCTGAAAGAATTCTGGATAGCTGTAGGGCTGGTATTTTGGCAAAGGGACTGGAAGAAGGCAGGAAGTGTCCCGTATGCGGTTCCACGCACCATCCGGAGTTAGCTGTTTTGCCAAAGGAATCCATCAGTGAAGATGAATTTGAGTTATTGCGAAAGAAAGAGGAGGAGCTTCAGTCCAAAAAGTCCAAGGCAAGTACAGCTGCGGAAACGGCAAAAATTTCCCTTATGGAGTATGAAATCCAGATGAGAGGCGCACTCCTTGATTGTCTGGAAAATGAGGAGCTGGGAGGTAAGCCGGAGGGCAAGGAGCTGGATGAGCTGATTTCTGATATTGGGGAGGGTTACAGCCGATTAAAGGATAAGATTCAGTTAAATAGCCAGCAACAAAAGACTTTGGACGAGAAATGTAAAATCTTATCTCAGTCAGAGAAGGATTTGGAAAAAGCCACCGGTCATGATAGTGATGAGCTGACGGCCAAGCGCGAAAAAGTATTATTTGAGAAACAGGAAACGGAGGCTGGGTTGGCCGGAGCCATGGCAACCTTGGCCAGCCTTGAGGAGTTGAGCTTTGCAGATTGGAAGCTGGCTTCTGTGGAGCTGGATAGTACATTGAAGCGTATCAGTGAAATAAATGAACTGCTGAATAGTTTGTCCCGTGAAAGAGAAGCGGCCGACAAAGGAGTAACTGCCATAGCGGCTGAGCTAAAGACCCTTTCGGAAGGGCTTCAAAGCCAAAAAACGGCAGAAAATTCCTTAAAGGAAGCTCTGGACAGAAAAATGGCAGAGAACAAGTTTGAGGACATTTCCGCCATGAATGAGCTGGTAGTATCAGAGAGTGAGCTTTCCCACAGGGAGAAGGAAATCAATGGATATATACAGGCCATGGCTACCAATGAAACTCAGCTGATTCAGGCCAGAGCCGATGCCAAGGGGAAAGAGCTCGTTGATGTGGCAGCCTTACAGGAGCTTTGTCACCAGCAGCAGCTTGCGGTTGATTCCATAAGAAAGCAGGAAAATGCTGTTTCAAATCGTTTGGGTACCAATCGTGATAAGAGGGCAAGCATTCTTGCCAGAAGGGATGAGCTGGAAAGAACCCAAAAGGAGTACAGCATTTGTGATAGACTGTACAAATTGGTGCGGGGGACCACTGGTAACGGCAAGATTACTCTGGAGCAGTATATTCAGGCCGCTGGATTTGATGGAATTATAGCTGCAGCGAATCGGCGCCTGATTCCTATGAGTGCTGGTCAGTTCGAATTGTATCGTCAGGAGGATACTCTGGGAAAGAAGAGCAATAATTTCCTGGATTTGGAGGTGCTGGATAATTCTACTGGACATCGGCGCCCTGTGGGAAATCTGTCCGGCGGTGAGAGCTTTAAGGCTTCCATGAGTCTGGCTTTGGGTCTTTCTGATACTGTTTCCTCTAATCTCGGTGGCATTCAGATGGATGCTTTGTTTATTGATGAGGGCTTTGGTACTTTGGACCGTAAATCTATAGATAGTGCCATGGACATTTTGGTTAATTTGTCTGGTGCCAATAAGCTGGTGGGTGTTATCAGTCATCGTGAGGAGCTGGTGGAGAATATTCCACAGCAAATTCATGTTGCCAAAACCAAAGCTGGCAGTGAAATCTCTATAGAAACTGGAATTTAATATTGTTAAAAAAACATTTTAAAAACGCTGGAATCAAATTTGATTCCAGCGTTTCTTAGCTTTACAAGATGTGCCAAGCTAGCTTATTGTTCCTGGTTTATATCAGTAATATCGGCGATATAGACAAAATAAACCAGACGCTCGCCGTCAAAAACCTTGTAGCCGATATCTGCCAGATGGCGAATGGCACCATCCTTTCTAATTATGTCATAGTCCACCAGGTCAAGATTCAGTGAGGAGGATTCCTGCTGCTGACTGATGGCGTTTTGTACCTGTTCAATATCATCGGCGTGAACCATCGTTTTAAAGGTACCTCCCACCAGCTGCAAAAATTCTGCTTCGGTGGCACAGCCAAATATTTCTGCTGTACCCTGATCTGCGTATGTAATTTGTTCATCCCAGTCCACATGGTAAATGAAAAAGCCACATTTGCAGCCAAGGTTGGTATACTTTTTTCTGAAGGTTTCCAGACCATCTGTCTGAATGTAATAATTTTTATGGGCCAGCACGTTGAAAATAGTGGCATAGAGCTTGTCCACATCAAATGGTTTTGCTACATGTGCATTCATGCCGACAAGGAGAGTTTTCCGCTTATCTTCATCTGAGGCATTGGCTGTCATGGCAATGATAGGGATGGTGCTGTGTGCCGGGTTTCTCAATTTACGAATGATTTTGGTGGCCTGGTGGCCGTTCACATAAGGCATCTCCACATCCATGAGAACAATGCTATAATAGCCAGGCTCAGAATCCTGTATCATTTCCACACACTGCTTTCCGTCAGAAGCCCTTTCCACAGTAAAGCCCCTGTCCTCCAAAAGGGCAATGGCAATATCGGCGTTCAGCTCATTATCCTCTGCCAAAAGAATACGCATATCCTTGGTAATCTGGGTATTTATGCGATGAGGGATGGTGAGGATAAAATCCGTTCCCTGGCCGTCACGGGTTTTTATATCGATAGTACCATTTAAAACAGTTACCAACTCTTTAACGATGTGCAGGCCAAGCCCGGTGCTAAATACTCCCCCCTGTGGTGCTGAACCACTGGTGGCGAAAGCATCAAAAATAAATGGCAGAACATCTTGGGAAATGCCACTGCCTGTATCTGAAATAGTGGTCTGATACAGGGCATAATCTGGCTTGTCATAGTCCAGTTCCCTTATAGTGACTGTTATTTGCCCACCCTCAGGCGTGTATTTGTGGGCATTGCTGATAAGATTCAGCAGAATTCCTTTGACCTTGGTAAAATCCACCATAATATCCGGGTGCTTTACATCAATATCGGTAGAGAACTGGATATTTTTTTTCTTCATCAACCCCTTGAATTCCTTTGCTACCGCTTTCATCAGAATATGGACATTGCCGTAGGCCTCCTCCACCACGGAAATACCGCTTTCCAGACGGGCTGTTTCCAGAATATTGTTGATGAGGGTCCGCATGAACTCGTGGGAATTTTTTATCTTATTGATACATTCCCGCGCCTGTTTTTCGTCGTCCAAATTGTTTTCCAGTACATTGGTGAACTCCATCATGGCATTCAGTGGGGTCAGCATTTTGTGGGCAATATTAAAGATGAAGGAAGTGTTGGCACTGTTTTTTTTCTTGCTCATCGTCGTTCTCCTGTGATATGAAATTTTGTAGTGTTACAGTTTATATGACATCCAGGAACCGGTGCTCTGTATGCTGCTCATCATAACCCCGGTCAATGCAGTTTGAAGCTGCTTGCTCAGCTCCTGTGACAGATGTGGATCCATATTGTAGCTGTAAAGTGGGTTATTGAGCAGATTCAGTTTCAGTACGCCGGTAGTTATGGCCCCTATAGCTTCCTGGGTGTAGGCCCGCTGATGGCGTTGTGTGTAGTTCCTTAGATGCTTCATGGCATCAGCCTGATCCGACCAGAAGGCGTCCTGCAGAGATAGCTTATATTGGGCTATATCTATTTTATCCATAATGTCCTGAAATTCCTGCTGCTCTTTTTGAATTTTGCTCCAAATATTTGCAAATGATTTGGATTCATCGGTTTCTTCTGTTGTAGAGGTACGTTTTGGGCTTTTGGTGATGCTGCCCATTTTGCTGTTGGCCAGAAGACCATGCAGCTGCATCATTATATCCATATTATTGTTAATAAAAGCCATAGTGCACCATCCTTTCCTACCCTATATAATATTATCGATAATAATTTCAGTTGACTTAATGGCTGTATATTATTAGATTTAAAAGCCATTACAGTGAATTTTATGGTATAATTAACAGAATATATTAATTATCATTTCCCACAGCGGATGAGTATGTATAGGGGCGATTAATGTCAACAAGGAGTGTACTATGGTAATGATACCAGATAAATTATTTGATCTGGCTTTTGAGTTTAAAGCTGCAAAGCCGTGGAAGCTGCTTCATCCGGCCCAGTTCTTTGCTGTTATTTTATCCGATGGCAAACCACGTTTTTGTCAGGTCTTTGGTGGTTCTTCCGGTAAGCCCGCGTTGTGGATTCATAACAGTGAGCAGAGTGTACAGGCGTATTTGCGGATGGTACATTCAAAGCAGGTAAATTTTTATAGCAAGGTAGATTATCTGGTGGAGCAGGAGGCTTATATCCTTACCTTTGAAAATAAGGCGGCTATGGCACCATCTGAGCTTGAAACCATGCAGAAATATCTGAAAAAGAGGGAACTGAAGCCAAGTGGTAGCGGCTTTTATCCTGTGTTTCGCGTCACCACGTCCCGTCACAGGACCTGGATGTATCGTGACAAGTCGGAAGCTGATAATACCATGGCTTGTCTGCAGGTGATTATGAAGCTATTGGAGCATGTAAAGTCCGGAGAGAAAATAAATAAATATGTGCTGGATTTGCGGCTGCATACCCATGATAAGCGTTTATCCATTCCTGCTGTATCCCTTGATGGGCAGGAGCTTTCCCACGGAGTGGTGGATTTTACTGTTGGCAATAAGCCTAAATGTTACCAGCCAAGGTGGAATGATTTGCAGGTTGCCCGCATGAAGAAGGCCAAAAAAACAGGTGCTATTTGGGTGGCTGATCAGGGACCGTTGCCAGAGGCCCTTATTAACGAGGATGCTCAGATGAATGAGTATGGTGAGGCCATAAAGGCACCATATTTTCCAGAGATGATGGCGGTGTTTGATGAGGCCAGCGGAGAGCTGCTTTTCATGGAAACCAGTACATCAGATAAGGACATTTATGGGAATATTGCCAAAAGCCTGATGAACACCATTATTGATATGGGCTGTCCTATGACCGTCAGAGTGCGGAATGATGCCGCAGAGGCTATGTTTAAGGGCCTTTGTAACAAGCTCCACATAAAGCTGGACCGTCGTGAGTCAATTCCGGAGCTGGATGATTTCCGTTGTGATATTCATGCTCAGTGGATGGAGGGGCAGGGGTTTACCGAGGAAGAGATAAAACAGGAGCTGGGCAAGGTCTTTGAGGATCCCGATTCTGTACCTTCAAGGCGCAAAAGAGAGAATAATCGGATAGAAATGCTGGTTTCCATTGCAGATAGTTTGGTGGAGGACCAGAGTGCTGCAGAGGAATTTATAAAATATGCGAGCAGCAGGGGCATTATGGACAAGGTGCCGGATATAGTTTTTGATAATCTAGCGGATGCGGTGCTGCTTTTTGATATTGAGCCAGAGCTGGAAAAGCTGGTAAAAGTAGAATTCAGGCGCCGCTATTATGAGGACGATTTTGATGATGACTTCGACGATGGTGAAGACGAATATTAATAGAAAACATAGGTTTTTTTCAGGTATTTGTCTGTTGACTGTGCTTTTTTTGGTGCTGGCCCTTACCGGGTGCAAGGCCAATCAGCCCAGAGATTTTAAGACAATAGCTGCTGACGGCAGTATGACCCAGGCCCAGAAGGTGGAGGAGATACTGTCGGGCATGAGTCTGGAGGAAAAGGTGGGACAGATGATACTCGCCGGTGTGACCGGCAAGGAGCTGGATCCCACAGCCCAGGGGCTTTTTGACAGGTATCACTTTGGTGGCGTGGTGGAATTTGATTTCAATATGGAAACGATTCCCCAGGTGCAGTCTCTCAATGAGCAGCTTCAGAAGGTAGGCGGTGAGAAGCTACCCCTTTTTATTGCTATAGACGAGGAAGGGGGGCAGGTGGCCCGAATGCGGCACGCCTTGACTCCGCCACCATCCCAGTTATCCATTGGACAGACCGGGAACCCTGCACTGGCCAAGGAATGGGCTATGAAGATTTCCTCTAAGTTAAAGGAGCTGGGCTTTAATACTAATTTTGCTCCTGTGGCGGATTTGGGCTCCTTCAAGGAGCGTCATTACAGCAATAATCCTAAAGTAGCTGCAGATTTTGTGGAACAGGCGGCCATGGGGTACGAGGAAAGTGGTATGCTGTACTCATTAAAGCATTTTCCAGGCATTGGCCGTGGAAAGACTGATACCCACAAGGACACTGCAGTAGTGGATGCTACCCTGGAGCAGCTGAATGACGCGGATATTGCCCCATTTGTAAGGGTAATAAATAGAAATACCAATGACAAGCAGATGATTATGGTTTCCCATGTGGTATATCCAAAGGTCGGTGGTCAGGTTCCTGCCAGCTTGTCCCCTGAAATTATGACAAAGCTGTTGAGGGAGAGGCTTGGCTATAAAGGAATTATTATTACGGACGACATGGGCATGGGGGCCGTTTCCAGATACTACAAGCCAGGTGAGGCGGCAGTGGCCTCTGTAATGGCCGGGGCGGACGTAGTGATGTCCTGTCATATATATAAAAATCAGAAGGAAACGGCTGAAGCCTTGTTATCAGCGGTGAGAAGCGGTAAAATATCAGAGGAGCGGATAAATGAGTCCCTCCGACGGATTATCCGTGCCAAGCTGAATTTGGCGGCTCCCAGAATGGGACTAATTATCAAGAGAAGTATTGATGGATAAAGTGTATAATTAAAGAGTTATTTTTTAGCATGGAGATGATATTATGTCGAAATTTTGCCCCAATTGTGGAGAGAAAGTGGAGGATACAGCAGTGTTCTGTCCTGAATGTGGACAGAACTTAAATACTCAGAGCCAGCCTGCAGCTCAGCCACAGCCAGTGGTACAGCCTCAGCAGTCTTTTCAGGCTCAGCCACAGCAGCCTATGCAGCAGAATCCATACCAGCCTGCCCAGCCACAGCAGCCAATGAATGGCTACAATCAGGGACAGCCTAACGGCTACAATCCTTATGGTCAGCAGGGTGGATATCAGCAGCCGGGCTACCAGTCACCTCAGTATGGTGGCTACAATGCAGGACCAAAGCCAGAGAATATTATTCAGGCCTTTAAGTGGACCACCTACACCGGTCGTCTGAACAGACAGAGATATTTCCTGCGCAGTATTGCCTTTGGTCTTGCCGCCTTTGTATTGGCTATGATAGGCGCTGTCGTTGCCTTGGCAATGGATTTTGCGGAAGATGAAGTAGAGGGTGTTTGTTACATTTTTTGCTTGCCAGTATTTGTTCTTTCCTATATGAATGCAATGAAGCGTTGTCATGATTTGGATAAGCCGGGCTGGTTGGCAATTTGTACTTTGATTCCTATTGTAAACATATTAGTGGGTATCTATCTGCTGTTCTTCAAGGGTACCGAGGGACCTAACCAGTATGGTGACGATCCACTGATGTTCCCTTGATTATATAAATGTAAATAATTGGTTATTTACGTCATATTGCAGCTTATAGCATTATGTGAAATAATAATTAATTGAATTTTATGGAGGTAAGTATGTCAAAAATTTGTAAAAAATGTGGCCAGACCGTGGAGGATAACAGCGCTTTTTGCCCAAATTGTGGTGCTGGTGTTCAGGACACTGTTCCATCTACGAATGTGAAAAGCTCCGATGGTTATCAGCAAAATAATCCTTATCAGCAGCCTATGGGCGGGGCTGGTACAGCCTGGGGCTTAGGGGATGACAAAAAGCTGGTCAGCAAGGTTGCCTATGGCGTTTTGGCAATTCTGTTGGGCGGGTTTGGAATTCATAAGTTTTATGCAGGTAAAACTATGTGGGGCATTATTTATATTTTGCTCTGCTGGACTGGTATTCCGGCCATTTTGGCATTGGTAGAAGGCATTATTGGCCTTACCACCAAGGATGACGGCCAGGGCAATATTTATGCCTAATATATTCTATTAAAATGCAAAGCTCCATCAAGTCATGGAAAATGATTTGATGGAGCTTTTATTGCGTATTAAATAATTGTGTTTTACCCGTGTTTCCTATATAATATACGGGTATATTTTTTATGACGAGATTTTTAAGACAGTGGAGGAATAGACTTTGTCACAGTTGACTGATGAAATAAAGAGACGGCGGACCTTCGCCATAATTTCCCATCCGGATGCAGGTAAAACTACCCTTACAGAGAAGCTGCTTTTATATGGAGGAGCCATTCATCTGGCTGGCTCCGTAAAGTCCAGAAAGACTGCCCATCATGCAGTATCTGACTGGATGGAAATTGAGAAGCAGCGTGGTATTTCCGTTACTTCATCCGTATTGCAGTTTAATTATGGTGATTATTGTATCAATATCCTTGATACCCCAGGCCATCAGGACTTTTCTGAGGATACATATCGTACCCTTATGGCCGTGGACAGTGCCGTAATGATTATCGACGTGGCAAAGGGTGTAGAGGCACAGACCAAGAAGCTCTTTAAGGTCTGCAAGCAGCGTGGTATTCCAATTTTTACCTTTGTAAACAAGCTGGACCGTTTCGGCAAGGCTCCTATTGATTTGATGGATGAGCTGGAGAATGTGCTGGGGATCCGTTCCTATCCTATGAACTGGCCAATCGGCACTGATGGCAAGTATTTTGGCGTTTATGACCGTCAGAAGAAACAGATTGAGCTTTTCGAGGACGATACTACCCACGGTCAGAATACCCGTGCATCTGTTACCGGTTCACTGGATGACCCGGAGTTTGCCAAGATGCTGGGGGCAGAAGCTCATCAGACTCTCATGGATGATATTGAGCTTTTGGATATGGCTGGTGAGGATTTTGATTTGGAGAAGGTGGCCCGTGGTGAGCTGACTCCTATGTTCTTCGGTTCTGCCATGACCAACTTTGGTGTGCAGAATTTCCTTGAGGAGTATTTAAAGCTGGCTCCGGAGCCACAGGCAAGACAGTCCTCTGATGGACTCATTTCCCCTGAGGATGATAAGTTCTCCGCCTTTGTGTTCAAGATTCAGGCTAATATGAATCCTGCCCATCGTGACCGTTTGGCCTTTATCCGCATTTGCTCCGGCAAATTTGAGCGCGGTATGAGCGTTTATCACAAGCGAAGCGGCAAGGCCATTAAGCTGGCGCAGCCACAGCAGTTCATGGCTCAGGACCGTCAGATTGTGGAGGAGGCATATCCTGGGGATATTGTGGGCCTCTTTGACCCAGGCATTTTCGGTATCGGCGACACCCTCTGCGATAACTCCAGGAAGTTCGAGTATGAAGCATTCCCGGTGTTCCCACCGGAGAAGTTTGCCCGTGTAAGCGCCAAGGATACCATGAAGCGCAAGCAGTTTGTAAAGGGTATTGAACAGCTGACTCAGGAGGGGGCTATTCAGCTCTTCAGACAGGCCGGTGCTGGCATGGACTCCTTTATTGTCGGTACTGTAGGTACTTTACAGTTTGAGGTGTTGGAATATCGATTGAAGAACGAATACGGTGTTGACATTGAAATGAATATGCAGCCTTATGAGGTGGCCCGCTGGCTGACCTACGAGGATGACAGGGAGGTTACTCCTGCCAGCCTTAGAGGAGCAGATCGTGGCATGTTTGTATATGACCGCCGTGAAAATCCAGTGCTTCTGGTAAGCAATGAGTGGGCTTTGGGATGGATCACCGACAACAATCCTGATTTGGTGCTTCATACTGTGCCTGTCGACAGAAAAGAAGTTTAATAGTAGGTAGGTAAGAACGTGGCAAATTTTTACATTGATTATGAAAATGTTCATAATGAGGGATTGAAGGGCGTGGAAAGACTCACTCCCGATGACACCATTTATCTGTTTTACAGCGACAAAGCAGATACCCTTAAAATTGATGTGGTGCAAAAATTGCTGGCTACCCAGGGCAATATCCGTTTTATGAAAATAGAAAACGGTGTGGAAAATGCCTTGGATTTCCAGCTCATTACAGCCCTTATGTGCGATTATTCTGCAGATAACAATTATTACATCATTTCCAGGGATAAGGGCTATGATGCGGCCATTAATATGGCGCAGCAGCGCGACCGCAAGGAAATTTTCCGCTGCAAGGACATTAACTGGGCCTTGAAGCACATGAATAACGAGGCCATTGACGAAAGTGATCCTGAGGTAATTACGGAAATCACTGATGAGATTGAGATTATCCAGACCGTGGAGGAGCTGCTTTCGGACAATGATTATGGCGAGAATGTAATTGGGGCGGATAATAATTCCCAAGAGGTGGAGTCAGCGGAGGATAATTTGAAGCCTGCTGAAACCACTGATGAGATTAAGCCTGAAATTTCTGCGGAGGAAAAGGACAAGCGCTCCTATCAGTCTATTTGTACGAAGATTTTAAACACTATCAAAATCAACCACAAGGTTCCCCTTAACTATCATCAGGCGGAGCAGGTTTATAAGGCTTTGAAGCAGACCTCTACCAAGATGGAGTTTTATCGCAGACTGAATAGTATCATGGGACGCAAGGAGGGCAGTGAGCTTTACCAGAAGATAAAAGCCATTTATAAAACCCTCCGTGGCATATACAAGGCAGCTGTGGCTGCAGCGGAAATGGCAGAGGCAACTCCTGAGGCTATGGCGGCAGCCATCGAGAAGGAGCCTGCAGTCCGTGAGATAAATCTGGAGGGCATTAATTCCCAGCAGACCATGATGGAAATCGTCATGGAGGCCCTGTCTGAGGAAGCCCTGGCCGGTGAGGATGTGGAGGCAGAGGCGGCTGCCATCGTGTCGGCGGTGATGCTGGCATCCAAGGGACAGCAGAGCCAACCAGAAGAGCAGGGTACTGAAGCGACAGATAACTTGACTGAGCCTTCAGCCAGACCAAAGAGGACATATCGTCGTCCGCGGACAACCAGAAAAGCTGCGCCAAAGCGGGATGTAAAGCCTGCCAGCGAGCAGACTGAGGCACATACAAAAAATGAGGAGAAAACAGTACGTCCGCGCCGTACTTATCAGCACCGTGGTACCCGTCGTACAGGTACTACTACCCGCAGAAAATCGGTCCAAGGTACTGAAAAAATCTCCTCATCCAAAGAGTGATGCCATTTGCAGGCAATATTGCAAAAATATAACGAGCTTTAAGATG
>DFHJ01000005.1:7058-8185 GCA_002372665.1 Anaerovibrio lipolyticus | reverse complement strand
GCTTCTAAGACAAAAAAGAAAAAATGCAGGGGCGTTGACTAACATAGTCAACTGCTCCCTGCTTTTTTATTTGCTCATCTTATCCCTTGGCTCTGGTGCCGTAAAAAACGTACTTGCTGTTAAACAGCTTGAAATACTTCTTGTAAGGTAGCTTCACTTCCAAGGTGCCCATGGCATAAGGACCAATGGCGTAATTGCCGAAATAAACGACAAAATCGTCCTCCGTCATACCGAACTGGAGAGAGTCATCCTCTAGCATCCGCTTAACAGCCTTTAATACTTCCTTTTTATCCGGCATACTGGACTTGTGTTCAATCTGGCTTTCTGTCTCCTCCACGATGATTTCTGCCAGACCGTCAGTTGTCTTGAAAATATCATTGAGCTTCAATTCCTTGCCAGTTTGGGAATCAAATACATGAGCCTTGTAGTAGTATACAGGATGGGCACCGCCCAAATACACAAACTCTCCGCCTACACAGCTAAACACGGCAGAATCTGCCCGCAAGCCTTTGTAGCTTAGCTCATAGCTGTAAAGAGAGCCACTGTTTTCCTTGTACCATTCATGATTCTTGCTCTGCTCATACTGTTCGATAAGATCAGGTTCCCACTGATTCATTACATGCCGCATATAACTCCAGTTATTTGCTGACAGCTTTTCCAAGGATTCCTGCAGCTTAGGATAATTATCCGCAATGGACTGATCAAGCTTAACCTCATAAGTAGAGGCCTCCATCAAAACTCTGCCATCGTGATTAATCTGAGAACGCTGGATACTGGAGCTATAAGCAAGGGGATGGGTGAATGGAATACCACCCGGTGTACTCAAATTCCCCGGCTCCTCACAAGCCATAGCCACACCAGTATAGCTGTAATCGCTGGTGATTGATGCCACCAACCCCAGAGCCAGCACTGCACTGCCTGCCGCCAGCACCTTTTTCCACATAAAAATCCCTCCATTTCGATAAATTATAATGCCCGTTGACCACCTGCAAGGTAGCCATCTTTGCCTACATAATATACGAAACATAGGAATTTTGCTACTTAAAATTTAATTAAAAATACACCTCATCCGAGTGCTTCGCACCCACCTTCTCCATAGGAGAAGGCTTATAATGCAGGGGCAATCC
>DFHJ01000005.1:1185-6910 GCA_002372665.1 Anaerovibrio lipolyticus | reverse complement strand
TTTTAGTGACAAACTCCGTACTACAGCAGACTGTCCCTGCTCTTTTATTATTTTTAAATTATTTTCGTGGTCCAGCCCTCAATATTCCACACCGAATCAACCCAATCCTCATAGAAATCAGGCTCATGGGAAACCAGCAAAATGGTTCCCTTATATTCCTTAAGAGCCCGCTTCAGCTCTGCCTTGGCGTCCACATCCAGATGATTGGTAGGCTCATCCAACACCAGCAAATTTACGGGCTTCTGCATAATCTTGCAAAGCCGCACCTTGGCAGCCTCACCACCAGAGAGAACCATCATCTTGGAGGTAATATGCTCATTGGTAAGGCCACAGGCTGCCAGAGCCGCCCTTACCTCAAACTCCGTCATGCCAGGATATTCCTGCCAAATTTCCTCAATGGCGGTATTATCATTGCCCTTGGTGGATTCCTGCTCGAAATAACCAGGTGTAACGAATTCCCCCAGCTCAATATTGCCTGAAATTGGCTTAATCATGCCAAGAAGGGTCTTTAAGAGAGTAGTTTTACCAAGACCGTTTACGCCACGAAGGGCCACCTTTTTCCCCCGCTCCAGCTGTAAATCCACTGGATTGGTAAGAGGGGTGTCATAGCCCAAAATCAGACGCTTTGCTTCAATTACAAAACGGCTTGGGGTTCTGTCCAGCTGGAACTTAAAGTGTGGCTTTGGCTTTTCAGTGCGCTTTTCCAATACCTCCATCTTATCCAGCTTTTTCTGACGGGAATTGGCCATACCACGGGTAGCAACTCTGGCCTTGTTTCTTTGAATGAAATCCTTTTCACGGGCAATTTCAGCCTGCTGACGCTCGTAGGCCGCATCCTCCTGACGACGCTTAATTGCATACATCTCCTGAAACTTCTCATAGCTTCCGGTGTAGCGGGTAAGAGTAGCATTTTCCACATGATAGATTACATTTGTAACTGCGTTCAGGAATGGCACATCATGGGAAACAAGAATAAAAGCATTTTCATAGCCCTGCAGATAGGTTTTCAGCCATTCAATATGCTCCACGTCCAAATAGTTGGTAGGCTCATCCAAAATAAGAATATCCGGGCTCTGGAGCAGCAGCTTTGTAAGAAGCACCTTGGTGCGCTGACCGCCGGAAAGCTCATCCACCATACGGTCAAGGCCAATATCACGAAGTCCCAGTCCACCGGCCACTTCCTCAATCTTGCTGTCAAGGGTATAGAAGCTATGTGCATCAAGGATTTCCTGAATCTCCCCTGCATCATTCAGCAGCTTCTCCATTTCCTCAGGGGAGGCCTCTCCCATTTTGTCATAGCAGGACTGCATCTCCGCTTCCAGCTTGTACATCTCATCAAAGGCTGTTTTTAGCACATCACGAATTGTCATGCCCGCCTTCAAAACAGCGTGCTGGTCCAGATAGCCGGAGGTCACCCGCTTGGCCCATTCCACCTTTCCCTCATCAGGAGTCATCTGTCCCGTAATAATTGACAGAAAGGTGGACTTGCCCTCGCCATTGGCACCGACCAAAGCAACATGCTCTCCCTTCAGCAGGCGAAAGCTCACATCCTCAAATATAGTTCTTGCCCCAAAGCCATGGGACATTCTTTCCACATTAACGATACTCAAATTCCTGTCTCCTTAAAAATCGCAATTCTGCAAATTTATTTTTTCAAAAACTCAGGCTCCATAATACCAAAAATTCCATATTTGTGCCATAAAATGATAACTCATTCAGCTACTGCGCTCCTCCCTTCCTGACCTTGAAAATCTTCTGCGAAGCCCCTCAAGCCAGGTACTGGCCGGATGATTTTCAAAGAACATGAAGATTATCGGAATAATAAGCAGGGTGAAAATGGTGGAAGAAAGCAGTCCCCCAATAATAACCCAGGCCATACTTACCCTGGTTTCCGCCCCTTCGGACATGGCAAGGGCTGTAGGCATCATCCCCACCACCATGGTAATTGTGGTCATCATAATAGGCTTTAGACGGACCTTCCCCGCCTCTACAACGGCCTCATAGGCACTATAGCCCCGACTTTGCAATGTCATGGTATAATCCAATAAAAGAGTACCGTTTTTTGCCACCACGCCGTCCATAACCAATATTCCTATCATGGAATAAAGATTCAAGGTGTTATTTGTCACCAGCAAAAAGAGGATGGCACCAATAATTCCCAGTGGCAGGGAAAACATTCTGATAAAAGGCGTAATAAGTGACTCGTAGAGAACAGCCAGCAGCATATAAATAAGCACCATAGCCATAATAAGAGCCATAAAAAGCTGCTGGAAGGAATCGTCCATTTTGTTGGACTGACCAGTAAATCTATAGGATACTCCCTCTCCCAGGTCCACGTCCTTCATGGCCTTTCTTACATCCTGAAGCACATCATTTAACGGGCGTGCCCCTGCATTGGCAAAAATAGTAATGGAACGCTGCCTATTTACACGGCGTATTCTCACCGGTCCTGTGGCATACTTCATATCCGATACATCACCAATAAACATGGTTTGTCCGTTCACATCAATGGGAATAGATGCCACATCCGAGGCCTTGAAGCCGTCAGCTCCCCTAAAGCGTACGTTAATATCCGTATCCTGATTATTATTAAGCGGATCATTGCTGATATTCCCCGCCTTTCTGCCGGAAATAGCTGAAGAAATGGCTTTATCCACATCTCCAACAGAAACTCCCATGGCTCGAATTTTATCACGATCAATGGTAAGCCGCAGCTCCGGAGAGCCCTCCACATAGGAGGAGGCCACATCTGTGATGCCCTGAACCTTGGTATTAAGCACATCCTTTACCTTGTTTGCGGCTGCCACCAGCTTTTCATTGTCCATACTGCGAAGCTCAATACGCACCGCACCGCCGCCCCTAAGTCCGCCGCCGGATACTCCGGCCACAGAGGTCTGAGTCTCGGCTACACGAATAGTGGCATCATCGATGCCCATGCTGAAGGCACGCATTTCATCCGCCACTTCCCAAACACTGCGACTGCGGTCTCCCCTATCCTTCAGCTCCACCCTTATGCGGCCCTCGTTGGAGCTGCGGCCTCCGGCGTTGCCAAGATAGTGCTTTACTTCGGGAATAGTATCCAGCTTTTCCTCTATACGGGTAATTACTTTATGGGTTTCATCTGCGGTATAACTCACCGGCATTTCCACAAACATCTGGAAGCTGCCCTCATCTGTTCGGGGCATATATTCTGCCCCCACAGCCCCCAGTGGTATAAGTGACACAGAACCAATAAAAAGCAGCAGCACCACCAAAAGCAGCTTTTTCTGATTGGCAAAGCTCTTTTTCAAAAGCTCCTCATATTTGGCAACTGCTCTTTCTTCCATCCTGTCCATAAAATCCCATAGCTTTTTCTTGGAAGGATGGTAGCCATTACGATAAAATTTTGAAGCCAGCATTGGTGTAAGGGTAAAGGACACAAAGAGTGAAAACATGCCTGCAAACACAATGGTAAGACCGAACTGTCGGAAGAACTGCCCCGTCATGCCTGACATAAAGGCGATAGGCAAAAAGGTCACAGCATCGCATAGGGTGATGGCCACTGCTGCCATACCGATTTCCATTCGGCCATTTTCTGCTGCCTCATCCGGAGCTTCCCCCATCTTCAGATGACGGATAATATTCTCCAGCACCACTATGGAATCGTCCACCAAAATACCTATACACAATGTCATACCCATAAGGGACATCATATTAAAGGTAAAACCAGCAGAATACATCACAAAAAAGGTTGCTATCAGTGAGGTTGGAATAGCCACCATAACTGCCGCCATGGACCGCCAGCCCCGTAAAAACAGGAAAAGCACCAGCCCAGTGGTAATAAGTCCCTCAACGAGAGTGCCTAACGTATTATTTAGGGAATTTCGCACATAATCCGCGTCATTGCTGGTAACAGTAAACTGATAATCCGGATTTTCCCGACGAATATTTTCCAGCTTTCTTTCGATATTGTCTGCCGTTTCCACCACATTGGCGTCACTGTTTTTGTATATAAGCATCATTACCGAGGATTCGCCATTAAATTCCCCATAGCGGTTCACCCGGGCATTCTGGTGGCGCACTGAGGCCACCGTTGTAAGAGGAATCTTGGCCTTACTGGAATTCTGCACAAATATCTTTTCAATATCCGCGGCCTTCTCATACTGAGCCACAGCCCTTACGTCGGACTTATACTTATCTGTGTAGACAGTGCCTGATGGCAGCAGCTGGTTCTCCTTCTTGATGGCTGTCACAATATCATCGAGGTTCAGCTTGTAGGCAGCCATCTTGTCCTTATCCACCTCCACGGCCACTTCCTTGTCCAGACCGCCAAAAACCTCTATTTCAGAAACGCCACCTGCCTGTTGCAGTTCATCGGCAAATACATTGTCCACCTTGGAATACATGTCCGACATGGAATGCTCCGAGGTTACTGCCACCTCCACAATAGGCTCGTCGTTGTCGTCACGCTTTATAACCACCGGCTCATCTGCTTCATCCGGCAGATTGTACCTTATGGCCTCCACCTTTTTGGTGGCATCAATGGCTGCACTGTCCGCATCCGCATCAAATTCCAGCTCTACAGTTACTCTTGCCCGTTCGTACTGGGCAGTTGACTGGATATTTTTTACATTCGAAAGGGAAGACAGGGCCTCCTCCACAGGCTTGACCACCTGCTGCTCAACTGACTCGGCACTGGCCCCCGGATATTTCACCATTACAGTAATATAGGGTGTATTTACTGCCGGCAAAAGCTCCACCCCGATACGGATAAAGCTAAACAACCCCAGCACAACAAAGAGGCATACTATCATTGATATGCCCACAGGGCGCTTAATGGAAAATCTTGTAATATTCATCAATTTCCATCACCTGCTTCATCCGGTGATTCCAATGTCACCCTGCCCCCGTTCTTGAGACGATCTATAGAGGAAACAGCCACTATCTCCCCTTCATTAATTCCGGTAAGGATTTCCACCTCATCATCGTTTATAAGGCCGATGGTGATTTCCCGCTCCTCCACTGTTTCCGTATCTGGATTGTACACAAATACCGTGGTTTTACCGTTCTTGGATAAAAGAGCATCCTTTGGGGCAAATAGAGTATCCCGACGCTGCAAAATATCAAGAGAGGTTCTGGCAAATAAGCCTGCCTTAATATTTCCCTTGGCCACATCAAGGGAAATCCGAACCAAATAGGACTTTGACTCATCACTCATGGCAGGACTTACATATACAACCTTGCCATTATATGTGGCACCCATAGCATCAATAGTGACATTCACTGGCATTCCCGTAGTAAGTAGAGCCGCATCATTTTCCGACAGGGTACAGTCCACATAAAGATGACTGTTATCTACCAATGTAAGTACCTTGCTTCCAGCAGTAAGGTAGCTGCCCACCTCTACATTTCGATACCCGATAACACCGCTTCGGGGAGCTCTTATGAACATATCCTCCCGCTGCTTCCTCAGGGCATCCACGTTGTAGGCGTTTTTACGGGCGTTATACAGCTTGGAGCGGACACTGGCAGGGGAGCTGCCGTTGTTCTGATCCATAAGGGCATCGTATTCCGCCTTGGAGGTAACGTAGGTATTTTTGGCAGTTTCCAGTCGTTCCATGGATATGGCACCTATAGTGTAAAGGTATTGCTGTCGTTCATAACGACTTTTTTCTATTTCATAAGCCGCACCGGCTCTGGCAAGATTGGCATTATAGGAGGCCTCCTCCGTTTCGGTATCAGCCAG
>DFHJ01000005.1:0-1068 GCA_002372665.1 Anaerovibrio lipolyticus | reverse complement strand
GTGTCCTGGGCCAAAAGAATATCCCCTTCTGCCACCTGGTCACCCAGCTGGACATTCACTGACTTCACGTGACCGTTGTATTTTGGTGCCAACACGATGGTGGCGTCAGCCGTGGTATGACCGGACAGCACAATATGACGCTTCATATCGGCCCGCTTCACCTGATAAGTGGCAATTTTAGGCAAGGCCAGCTCAGGCTTTTTATTATCATTTCTTCCTTTAATAAACAAAAAATAGCCCAATATAAAAACCAGCAGCAAACACACAGCTCCTGCTACCCGAAACTTTTTATCCTTCTTTAATTTTGACCAATCGTGGCGCATTACTTACCTCCACACCAACAATATATTTAAATTTTTAATTTTTCAGAGAAATTTTAGTATATCTGCGATATAATATACTTACATATTACATTTTAGTCTACAAATGTTTTTTTGACTATTATTTTATTTTTGAAAGGTGGTTTTTATTAATGTTTTCAGTTGAATTTAAGCCAGACATTTATTGGGTTGGTTCCATGGATTATTCCATGCGCAGCTTCCACGGCTACAGCACCGACCGTGGTTCAACCTATAACGCTTATCTCATTATTGATGACAAAATTACCCTTATTGATACCGTAAAGGCACCATTCTGCATGGAAATGTTTGGCCGCCTCAGAACTATTATTGATCCAGCCAAGATTGATTATATCGTGTCAAATCACGTTGAACCCGACCATTCCGGTGGTATTCCATTTATGATGCAGCATTGCCCTAATGCCAAGATTGTTACCAGCGACCCAAATGGTCTGAAGGGACTGACTGGCCGCTATGGTGAGCATGATTATATTGCTGTAAAAGCCGGGGATACCCTGTCCTTAGGCAAGCGTACCCTCACCTTCGTACCAACACCAATGCTCCACTGGCCAGATAGTATGGTTACCTATTGCCCGGAGGAGGAGCTTTTATTCGCCAACGATGCCTTTGGTCAGCACTTGGCCACTACTGCCCGTTTTGAGGATGAAACCGACCTGCATGAGGTTATGCATCAGGCCAAGAAATATTATGCCAACATTCTCATGCCATT
>DFHJ01000051.1 GCA_002372665.1 Anaerovibrio lipolyticus | reverse complement strand
TCCCTAGTAAAGTTTAATATAAACAGTCATATTTGTCCATTAAAACATGATTAAACCATCTATATAAAATTCAAAGGATTATCCTTAGCCAAAGACTCGCTTGGAGATTTCTTTGCCCGTCTTGGTAAGTGCCAATCCTCCCTCAGCAGTTTCCTTAACGGTACGAGGAAGGCTCCGTCCAATACGGTCCATAGCATCGATTACCTCATCCACAGGAATAACGGATTCCACACCAGCCAAAGCCATATCCGCTGCCACCATGGAATGAACAGCCACAAAGCCATTTCTCTTGACACAAGGTACCTCCACCAGTCCTGCAACCGGATCACAGGCAAGGCCCAATAGATTCTTTATTGCTAAAGCTACAGCATGTCCCACCTGGTCAGGAGTACCTCCCGCAAGCTGTACCATAGCACCAGCAGCCATACCAGCTGCCGTACCGCACTCTGCCTGGCAGCCACCATAAGCACCTGCAATGGAGGCATTGGCCTCTATTACCAAGCCGATACCAGCTGCAGTAAACAAAGCATCCACTATTTCTTCTTCCGTATTATTATTCTTTTCCGCTGCTGTCTTAATTGCCGCCGGAACAATACCGCAGGACCCCGCTGTTGGGCAAGCCACAATTCGGCCCATTACCGCATTAACCTCACTGACACCCACAGCACTGGCAGCTACTGTCATAACCGTTTGCCCTGTATAGCTATTATCCTTATGGGCATAAATTTTTATGGCATCTCCCCCTGTAAGACCACTGAGGGACTTATCCCTGTTTGATACTCCACGCTCAATGGATTCTTGCATTACCCGCCAGTTATCCCCCATGGACTTTAGCATGTGCTCCTTGCTGTCAAAGGAATGCTCCATCTCATACTCCATGGTTATTTTACCAATAGTAGTCCTATTCTCCTTAGCCAGCTCAATGAGCTCTTTTATTGAATTAAAATTTACCATGTGCCCATCTCCTATATAGCTGGAACTGCAAAAGCATTTTCAATGACGCCTGTACTGCGGCAATCCTGAATAATATCTTCCGTCAGCTCTTCATCTGTCTCAATTATCATCATGGCCTGCTGTCCACGATTACGGCGGAACACCCGCATAAAAGCAATATTTACACGATGCTTGGCCAGTACATCGGAAATATCCCGAATAACCCCTGGCTTGTCCGTATGAACGATAATCAAGGATGGATATTGACCAGTGAGAGCTATCTGGAAGCTATCAATGTTCCTCACCTCAATATTGCCACCGCCTACAGAGGCACCGCCAACAGTAATTTTGCGTCCATTAATACCAGTAAGGACAAACACCGCCGTATTAGGATGGGCATCCCCTAAATCCACTGGTGCAAATGAATAATCCAGCCCGCGCTCCTTGGCAATATCCAAGGCATCGCGAATTCGTTCATCCTCAGGGGAAAAGCCCAACAAGCCGCCTATTAAAGCCTTGTCTGTACCATGTCCCCGATAGGTTCTGGCAAAGGAACCATGCAATAAAATCTCCGCTTTTGCCACCGGTTCCCCTAAAATTTTCCCTGCCATAAGCCCTAATCTGGCTGCACCAGCCGTATGGGAGCTGGATGGTCCAATCATAATGGGCCCAACAATGTCGAAAACTCCTCTCATAATAACCTCCTAAATATCCCCCGGCATAGCCTTCCCCTCAAAAGCTATACCCATAAAAAAAGCTGCAACCTATGCAGTTGCAGCCCTCGACATCAATCCTTCGACAATCCTACAACCGTTTTAGGATTGTATATTAAAAAGTATTACAGGAGCTTGTGTGCTTCCAAACACTTCTTCAGCAACGCCTCATGCTCCGGCTCCATCTCAGTTAGTGGCAAGCGCAATGGACCGGCATTATATCCCTTCATACGCATCGCAACCTTAACAGGAATAGGATTTACCTCACAGAAAAGAGCACCAATCAAATCGATGAAATCAATCTGCAGCTGGGCAGCTTCCTTCACCTTGCCATCAAAAAACAGCTGACAGATATTATGGGTTTCCCTTGGTGCCACATTGGACAATACGGAGATAACCCCTTGACCGCCCAAAGACAGAATAGGAATAATCTGATCATCATTACCAGAATAAACAGCCAAATCATCGCCGCACTCATGACGAAGCTTTACAATCTGTGAAAGATCACCACTGGCTTCCTTTACTGCCACAATCCGCGGATGCTTGGACAGCTCCTTATAAGTAGAAAGCTGGATATTCACACCGGTGCGGGAAGGAACATTATACATGATAATTGGAATATTAACAGAATCTGCAATGGCAGTATAGTGCTTAACCAAGCCCTTCTGGGTACATTTATTATAGTATGGAGTAACCACCAGCAGTGCATCTGCCCCCACCTTCTCAGCATACTGGGAAAGCTGAATAGCATAGGCTGTCTCGTTGGAGCCGGTACCTGCAACCACAGGAATACGGCCAGCAACCTTCTCCACTGCATATTTTATAGCGGCTTTATGTTCTTCATCAGACATTGTAGCGGACTCGCCAGTAGTACCAGTAATTACAATGGCATCTGTGCCACCAGCAATCTGATCCTCAATAATACGGCCCAGCTCCTCGAAATTGATTCCATCTTCGGTAAATGGTGTAATAATGGCTACGCCAGCACCTCTAAAAACAACATCCTTCACAAAAAAACCTCCAAACATTGTCATGTTACATAACCAAGTTAATTTGCATAACCAACATAATTATTGCATGGTGACCAAACAAAGTCAATGAAAGTCCTTATTAAACATAACATATCTTAGTCCATTACCCGGGTCATTCTGTCAAATACAGCCTTATTTTCTTCCAAAACAGTTTCGTTGCCAAAAATACATATATTATCAGCCTTCATGGCAGCCTCAATTGCCGGAGCAAGCTTTCTTATATCCTCTGGAGTGGTGGAAAGAATCTCATCCCTTACCTTCTGGCGCTGCTCCTGACTATATTTTCTGAAATACAGGCTCTGGGCAAAGCTACCCATCATTTTTGGAGTCAATGGCATATCAGCATTGCTGATGGTGCCAATAATATACTTGGTCATTTCCCGTTCATCCGCATCAAAATTCTTCAGGAAATCAGCGGTTTCATCAAAGACCTGCAGTGTTTCCTTCAGCTTTGGATCTCTGTAGGACAGGAACATAACATTACCATTGCTGTTAATGCTGGTCATGGCTCCATAGGCACCGCCCTGAACCCTTATTTTTATCCAGAAATATTCGTATTTTAACATTACCTCCATTACACGGAGATACCCCGGCACATCATAACCCAGCTTAATAAGGTTGGCACCCTTGCCCACATACTGCACCTGGCTGGATGATAAGAGAGCCTCCTGATGGTTCTCTACCGGTAAATCATAAGAACAGCTGGCAGCACGGTCAGCCTCCTTGTTTGCCTTCAAGGCCTCAATAAGCACCTTGATTTCCTTTTCGAACATACCATAATCAGCCTTAGGCATAGTAACGCCAATGGTAAGTCGCTTGGAGCTAAACAGCAATTTCTTAATCTGCTGGAGCTTGGACTTAAAATCCTCGAAACGCTCATCAAAATTATCTGCCAAATCCTTCAATATTGGATAAAGTGACAGCTCACCCATTTCCTCAAATACACCATCCTTGGAGATAAAGGATGCCAGACGGCTACGGGCGACAGATACGGAAGAATTCAGCATCTCCATTTCCATGCCCACCTTGGATTGGACAATCAGCTCCTTGAGGCGTGTATCATTCTCAAAGATGGTTTCATTAATGACCTCATTCATCAGCTCCACTGCAATAGGCAAATTGCGATAGAACACCTTGGAGGTAAGTCTGAACATAGGACGGAACTCATCAGGCTTGCCAGCAATAGGGAATACATCAATATCTCCCCCCATACCTCCAGTGTAGAAGGTCATCTTCTTGCTGAGCTCCACATAGTCATTGGATTTGGTATCCACCCGTCCCATAAGGTCATTAAACAGGAAGGCATAAGGCACCAGCTCCTGTGGAATAACATCCATATCGAAATATACGGAATAATATACAATTCCCTTGGTGTCCACATCGGAGAAAAGCACCTTAACACCGTCAATTTCCTTCTCCTCCAGCGGGAACACCCTGGCCTTAGGATTAATATCAGAGATTTTAAGCAATGGGATAGTTGCCAGTGCCTCTGGGCTGTCAGGAGTCTGCTGACGTTTTTTCAGCTTTGCAGCAGCATCTATAAGGCCCTGAATTTCCTCTGGAGTCATGCCGGACTTAACCTTGGCCAGCTGCTCCTCCATCCTTTTGGTATTTTCAGCCGCCATAGTAACACTTGGCTTTAATACCACCAATGCACCAAATTTATTGTCAAGCAGTTTAGTCTGAATCAAGTCCTCATAATATCTGGTGGACAGCTTCTCACGAAGGGATACCAACAGATCCTCATAACGCAGCATTATCAGTGGATCCCTATCATAAAGCCAGCTGTTCATAAGGGTCAGGTTGTAGATAAGTCCCTTTGGTGCTGTACCAAAATCAGATTCACGGAGGCGGAACTCCATACGGTTCAAAGTACCCTCCAAAAGATTGCGATCTATGCCCTCTTTAACAATTTTAGCCAGGGTAGTACGGATTATATCCACGAACTTGTCCGCATACTGTGGCTCGGAGCCGTTCATCTCAATGCTAAAGAATGGCTGGAGCATAGCACCATCGAAGCTGGAGGACACATCCTGACCAATACCGGCCTCTATAAGAGCCATACGCAGTGGTGAAGCATGATTTTTTAAAAGAGCCTCCTCCAAAAGGGACATAGCCAGCAGATCTTCCACCTCGTCAGTATCCCCTGCAACCACAGAATAGGATAGGAAAGTCTTGGCCTCGGTGGTTTCCGCCTCACCAATTGGATAATCAGCCACCACTCGCTTAATTTCGTTGAAAGCCTTCTGCTCCTCAATGGTGGAATCCACATCCACAATATCAAAGTTGCTAAGGTATTCCTCGTCAATAAACTTCAGCTGCTCCTCAATATCCATATCGCCGTAGAGATATATGTAGCTATTGGCTGGGGAATAATACTTTCTGTGGAACTCCTTGAACTGCTCATAGGTTAAATTAGGAATGGCCGCCGGATTACCACCGGACTCCTTGGAATAGGTAGTATCAGGATACAGGGCACGCATTATTTCATTTGCAAGCAAATCCTCAGGAGAGGACAGGGCCCCCTTCATTTCGTTATAAACCACACCACTGTACTTTAATGGCTCATCATGCGTTTCGATTTCATAATGCCAGCCCTCCTGCATAAGTATTTCAGGATTTTTCAGCATTACAGGATAAAACACCGCATCGAGGTAAACGTCCATAAGATTATGGAAATCCTTGTCGTTGCAGCTGGCCACAGGATATACGGTCTTGTCCGGATATGTCATGGCGTTGAGGAAGGTGTTAAGGGACCCCTTAACCAGCTCTACGAATGGCTCCTTCAATGGAAATTTCCGTGAACCGCAGAGAGTAGAATGCTCAATAATATGGGGTACACCTGTATCATCCGTTGGTGGGGTGCGAAAGGCAATGGAAAATACCTTATTATCATCCTTATTCTTTAAATATAAAAGACGGGCACCGCTCTTAACATGTCTAAATTCAAATGTGTCAGAAGCCACCTCTGGCACATGGTCGGTTTTTATCAGTTTAAAGCCATGAATAATGTCATTTACATTCATAAAAAAATGACCTCCTTAATTCTTCACTAACGTAATAAGTATAGCATAAAATAAGACTTATAACGCCATTGTTCAAATT
>DFHJ01000016.1 GCA_002372665.1 Anaerovibrio lipolyticus | reverse complement strand
TACGCTGTCAAAAGATTATACAGGTCCGTAATTTCTTCCTGAATAATCTTGCCCTCGTCAGTATCCCCCACACTGGTGTTTTTGGATTGCAGTTCCAGTGTTTCGGATACAGACTCAATATCCTTGTTATTCTTCAGAGCTTCCTTTACATCTGCCACTGTCTGGTGCTCCAGCAGCCTCAAGCCACGGGAGTTGGATATAAGGGTATAACCGGAAATACCGGTCTTGTTATGATAAGCACGACAGAAGCCGCCATCGATAACGATGGCCTTACCGTTGGCTTTTACAGGGGTCTCACCCTTCTTTACTTTTACAGGAACATGGCCATTGATAATATGGCCCTCCTCAGGGTCAAGGCCAAACTCCTCCAAAATTTTCTCGCAGACCTCTTCATTGTTTATCAACTTATAATATGGGTCTGCAGGCTCCTTCCAGGTGGACTCATCCACAAGGAACATGCGCTCAAAGGTGCGGAACTCACGACCACTGATTGGAGAAAGGAGACCGCTCCACAGGAACCACATGAAATCCAAAGCCCTTTGGTCCTTACCCGACTGGGCTTTTCTGGCCAACTGATCTACAAAGTCCAGATATGCGCGGCCCTTATATTTCTTGCCATCAAAAGTAACTTCCTTAAAGGAGCCGTCTTTATTAAGAGGCACACAGCCGTGGAAAAGCAGATTACCATTAAAACAGGTATAAACACTGCCATGCTTATACAGATAATCCACATGACGACGCAATTGTTCACTTTCAATGAAGAAGGACTTTAAGTGCTCCATAATGGCCGCTTCTTCCTTGGTCAGCTCATAAGGATTTTTAGGATCTATGGTTGGGAAGTAGGCAGAGGATAACTCATATTTCTTCCCGTCCTTTTTGAAGCAGGAGGTCTTGTGGTCAATATATTCCAACAGCAAACGGCTGTCCATATGGAAATCCGGATTACGTTTAATAAGCTGACCCTCCAGTTTAAACATAATCATGGACATGGCCTTTTCTGATGCCTTTAACGGGCTCTCATCAGGATAAATTCTATGGGCAAACAGCGATAGCGGTCTAAGACTAATAGCATACCCCTTTTCCAAAACATCCGTGTTGTTGTACCTCAAGCTGTTCCGAACAACACCAGCAATACAAACATCACTGCCACAGGCCGCCCCCATCCACATAACATCGTGATTACCCCACTGGATATCAATGGACGGATAATTCATCACCATTTCCATAATAGCATCAGGACGGTTTCCCCTGTCGAAGAAATCTCCCACAATATGCATATGGTCAACTGCCAACCGTTTTATCAAAATAGTTAGAGCAATAATAAAATCTGATGCCCCATCCACCTGAACAATCATATTCAAAAGCCGCTTATGATAGATGAATTGGGCATGGTCAGCCTCAGGATGAGTGTTCAACAGCTCCATAATAACACTGCGGTAAAGCTTCGGAACAAAGCTGTTCACCTTGTCCAAAGGATACTTGTAGCTCATGAGCTTTACAACTTCAAGGAGTCTGGCCAGACTTTCCCGATACCACTCTGGAGTATTGCGGCGCTTATCCCTCATCTGCTCAATCTTTTCCTTTGGATAGTATATGAGAGTGCAAAACTCAGCCTTTTCTTCATCGGTCAGGCGGGCCCCGAATACATAATCCACCTTCTCTTTGATAACGCCGGAGCAGTTGTTGAAAATGTGATAAAAGAGCTCATACTCACCGTGTAAATCACTTAAAAAATGCTCAACGCCCTTTGGCAGGCTAAGGCTTGCCTGAAGATGAATCAGATTTGAATATACTGATTCCTTGGTAGGATACTTCTCTGCCAGCAGCCTTAAATATCTTTGCTTCTGTTTTTGCAAATTCGTAATTGGTGCTTTCATCAGTAAAGTGCCTTTCTTTTTTTACGTCTAAAACTAAGGGTAAAACAACCCATTTTCCTTAACTACTATTGTACTAAAAAAAGGGACTGTTTTACTAGTCCCTTTTCATGTTTTAAGTTACTGCAGCAAATTCAGGAACCATGATGAGTTGCTCATGGACTGAGCCAGCATTGCCTGTGAAGCCTGCATCTGAATGTTGTAGCTAGTAAATTGTGTAATAGCCTTTGCCATATCAGAGCCAATAATAGTAGTCATTGCATCAGTAACATTGGTCTGCTGTGTAACAAGATTGTTATGGGTGTAATCCAGTCTTGATTGCATAGCACCTACGCTTGTCTGATGGTCAAGGATGCGGTTAATTGCATTATCAATAACATTGATAGCTGCATTGGCATCCTCCTGGGTACCAACACTGAGATAGGAACCATCAGAGCCCTGAAGTCCCAAACCTCTGGCACTGGTATCCCCAAATGCCACGTGCATATTTTGGGTAGACTCAGAACCGGTATGAAGCACCAGGGAATTGTCCCCTCTGGTATCTGCTGCCCCAATTGTTTCAGTAAAATCATCCAAAGCCGTATTGGTAGACTTCTTCACATTTCCCTCAGCATCCGTAACAGAAATTGTAAATCCTGCAATAGAGCCTGCAGTACCTGCCTGAGCAGCCTTAACGGTAACGGCATTCTGGTCATCCACTGTATGGAGCTCCTTGCCGCTGGCATCAGTACCAATCACAGAGGTGGCTGTATCCATAGATGAAGTATCAAACACATCTCCAGCCCCAGCTTCATTTGCCTTCTTGAAAATATCCTCAAGAGTGTATTCTCCGGCAGTGAATGAGGTTGAATAGGTCTTGCCATCCTTTACAAAGGAAACATTTACAGTATCTGTTGCATCAATATTCAGGCTATCTCCCTGACGACGGGTAAGGTCAGTTAGCTTGGTAGCCCCAGTAGTATCCAGCCCCAAACTGCTGTTGGTATAGGCCTGATTTGTTTCCAGAGTAGCCGCCTTATTTGAACCATTGAGCAAATACTTGCCATTATAGGTTACCAGAGAATTATCATTGATCTGGTCTATATACTGATTTAACTCCTTTTGAATAGTAGCCCGATCACTATCCTTTGCTGTGGAGTTCGCGGCAGCAATGGCCTTTTCCTTTAAAGTAGTCAATATATCCAGAGTATTATCCATGGCACCGCTTGCCACATTCAACATGCTATTGCCAGTCTGTACATTGGACGTTGCCTGACCAAGGGCACCAATCTCAACATCCATACGCTTACCAATAGCATATATCGAAGTATCATCCTTGGCCGAATTAACCCTATTGCCGGTAGCAACCTGATTAGCGCTCTTCATTGCCATTTTATAGTTATAATTCATCTTATTGAGGAGCGAAAGTTGCTGGGCATATGAACCGATGGTAGCCATACGTATTACCTCCCTGCCTGTAGCTAATGTATCATCCTTGATACTCCACGACATCATTATCCTTGTATATATCTATCGACATTTACAGTAGAATAATTAAATAAATTTTAAAATTTTTTCTAAAAATAATATTTCTTTTTAGAAGAAAAATTTGAACAAATGCGTTATAATAATACGAGTGACATTTAACCTCAAGGGAGGATTTCTATATAATGAAACATATCGACTGGCAGGACATGCTTGCCCAAGGTCGTAGACGAACCAGAATTCAGCGAATTGTTGCTATTATACTTATATCTGCAATTCTAGGATATGTATTTTGGTATTTCTTTTATGCCTCAACACCAGAATATGCTTTAAATAAATTACAACAAGCTTTTAAAACAAAGGATCAGGACAATATAGAAAAATACTGTGACCTGGAAACTATTACCGGCAGAGCCTATGATGACCTGACCCGGGATATGTTTGCCCATGACAGCAACCTTACCACAGAAACAAAGGTGATGTTTGAAACCTTCTACATGAAGATAAAACCCCAGGTAGTCAGTAACACAAATTCCTTGATTTTGGATTATATCCCCACCGGCAAATGGTCTGTACCTACAGGAAACAATCTCTTAAAGGGACGTCAGTTGGGTATAGATTATGAATATTTGGTGGAGCGCTCCCAGCTTCGCAACACAGAATTTGTGAAAATAGAAAGCGTCAGAAAAAGCGGCTCTAATGAAGCCATCGCCAAAATCGTCGTTAAGGATACCTATACAGGCACTCAGTTTACTCTCCAGGTTCTCATGATAAAACGTGATGGAGACTGGAAGGTATGTGAAATCAAGAACTACCGTGACTATCTTGATTTCCTCAGCCCAATACAGGAAAAGGGACTGAAAAAATACATGGATGCCACTGCCGACATCATAGAAAAATATAATGATATTTTGGACAGCCAGCAGACGCGCTTCAAAAAACTGGATAAATCCTCTGATGGTATTCTTACTGCCAATATGAGGAGCAAAATGGTTTCCTATATACGTTCTGATATCATTCCGGCCTTGGAAAAGCGTCAGCAGGAGCTGGATAATATTCCTGTAATTGATGGTGCCCAATATCTGGCAGCCCAAAGAAAAGAATCTACCAGCCTTATGGTTGAAGCCTGGCGACATTTTATAGAAGCACTGGAGACAGATTCTCCTAATGAATTTAACGTTGCCAAATCCTATCAAAAGGATGCCATGGATATAGATTACCGCATCGACGATGTGGTTAAGAATACCGCCATCAGCAGCACTAAAACCTCAACAATTCCATAATCCTGTAAAAAAATTACCCGTGGTGAACATTCACCACGGGGTTGTTATTATACTCAGAAAATATAAAAATTAGACCTCTTTTTTTGTCTTTTTTCTCTTGCTGTACTTATAATACGTAACAGCAACCACAAGCACCAGAATCACGCAGAAGGCAATACTGATTTCATGACCAACCTCCGTCATGACCTTCCAGCCTTCACCCAGCGTCATACCAATACCCAAGATAAGCATAGTCCATGGAAGTGAACCAACAAAGGTGAAAAAAATAAACTTCTTGATATCAACATGGGCAAAACCAGCTGGCAATGAAATAAAGGTACGGACCACTGGCAACATACGGCTGAAAAAGACAGCCTTTACACCGTATTTATCGAACCACTCCTGAGCAATATCCACATGGGATTTCTTCATAAAAAAATACTTACCGTACTTATCTACAAAGGGTCTTCCACCTAAATGCCCTATATAATAAGTGAGAATGGAGCCTACCATACCGCCTATCATCCCTGCAACAGTAGCCATAAAGAAGTTCATACGGTCAATGTAAATCAGATAACCTGCGAACCCCAAAATCAGCTCACTTGGAATAGGAATGCAGGCATTTTCCAACCCCATGAGAACTGCTACAGCCAAGTATCCCCACTGGTCAATAAAGCCCAGAAAAACATCAGCAAATTGTGACATAGAAACATCCTTTCAGTCATAAGTAAAATACAAAAAAAGAGCCCCAAACCGGACTCGTCTAAACTATATGGTGCCTCAGAGCGGAATCGAACCACTGACACGGGGATTTTCAGTCCCCTGCTCTACCAACTGAGCTACCGAGGCAAAAAAATGGCGACCCGAAGGGGACTTGAACCCCTGACCTCCGCCGTGACAGGGCGGCATTCTAACCAACTAAACTACCGGGCCGTTATTAGTAAAATTAACACGAGATAAACTCGTGGAATTGTCATGGTGGGCGCTAACGGGATCGAACCGCTGACATTCTGCTTGTAAGGCAGACGCTCTCCCA
>DFHJ01000030.1 GCA_002372665.1 Anaerovibrio lipolyticus | reverse complement strand
GCCCTCCAAAATGGCTCAATACTAGTTTTCATCTTAAATCCTGCTTCACACCATACATTTAAACATTATGCATGATATTGAAAATTTCCTGATTCTGAACCTTTATTTCAAGGTTCATCTCATGCCCCTTTTCTTTGAGCTCCTTTTGAATATCGGCCAATTTTACAGAGGAATCGGTAAGCTCAGCCATCATAATCATGTTAAAAAAACCATCCACGATATTCTGGTTTACGCTGGTGATGTTTACCTTCTTCGCAGCCAAGATATTACTTACATTGGCAATAATGCCTACCTGGTCTTTTCCAAAGATGGTTACTACTAATTTCATAATCCTATTCTCTCCCTTTATCCGATTTTTTCGCTGCAATGGAATATCTTTACAGTATTTTATGATTATACCATAATTATGATTATTTATTAACACTTTTCTAAAACTTATAGTGGGCAAATTTCCATAAAATGAAGAAATCCAGGAATATTTTTCCATAAATGGAAAAATTTGAACAGCTGCGTTATAACTCGACAAAAATACCTCACGTCTCGTTGAAACGCCAAATAAGAATATTTTTCCATAAATGGAAAAATTTGAACAGCTGCGTTATAATATCTCAGTATTTGATTTGACATATAATTAGGAGGAAACATGATTACCAAAGAACTGATTGAAGAAATAAATACATTATCCAGAAAACAACGCTCTGTGGGCCTTACCCCTGAAGAAAAGGAACGTCAGACCGAGCTCCGCCAGGCCTATTTGGTGAGCTTCAGAGAAAATATGAAATCCGTTTTGGACAATATTGAAATTGTGGATGAGCTTCCAAAAAATATGCAGCACTGATTTAGTAGCGAATGGCATTATTTGGTATTAATTACTGGCAAATTTGTTTGACAAAATTTATCATACAACTTATACTTGAATTGAAGATTGCTTAAGGGGATAAGCAATATATTTCGGGGAATTTAATATTATATTTTTAAGGAGATGTTATAATATGTCAAATCCAGTAAAAATTACTGAAACCGTTCTCCGTGACGCCCATCAGTCACTGTTGGCAACCCGTATGCGTATTGGTCAGATGCTTCCTCAGTTAGAGGCTCTTGACAATATCGGCTACAACGCTCTTGAGGCATGGGGCGGTGCTACTTTTGATACCTGCCTTCGTTTCCTGAATGAGGATCCATGGGAGCGCCTTGATACTCTTAAGACTCACCTTAAGAAGACTCCTATTCAGATGTTGCTGCGTGGCCAGAATCTTCTGGGTTACAACCACTATTCAGACGATGTAGTACGTGCCTTCGTTAACAAGGCTTCTGAGCACGGTGTTGGCGTATTCCGTATTTTCGATGCACTGAATGATGTAACTAATCTCCGCACAGCTATTGATGCTGCTCTGAAAGCAAAAGAGAAGCCACATGTACAGGGCTGTCTCGTTTACACCATCAGCCCATTCCATACTAACCAGACCTTCGTTGATCTGGCACTTGAGCTGAAAAAGATGGGTGTTCATTCCATCTGTATAAAAGATATGTCCGGTCTGTTGAAGCCTTATGTAGCCGAGGATTTGGTTAAGAAGCTGAAAGCACAGGTTGATCTTCCAATTGAGCTTCACACGCACTACACCTCCGGCTTCGGTTCCATGACTTATTTGAAGGCTATAGAGGCAGGCGTTGATATCATTGACTGCGCACTTTCTCCACTGGCTAACGATACTTCCCAGCCTTGTACTGAGACTATGGTTGCTACTTTGGAAGGTCTGGAAAGAGATACCAAGCTTGACCGTCAGGCAATGGAACCTATTGCTAAGCATTTCCTGGGTGTTAAGAAGGAAATTATGAAGGAATTCAACCTCCCTGGCTACTTCGATGTTAATCCAAAAGTATTGGATTTCCAGATTCCAGGCGGTATGCTTTCCAATATGGTTAACCAGCTGAAGGAAATGGGCGCTGCTGACAAGTATCAGGAGCTTCTGGACGAGATGCCTAAGGTTCGTGAAGACCTTGGTTTCCCTCCACTTGTAACTCCTTCTTCCCAGATTGTTGGTACCATGGCTACCATGAACGTTATCATGATGGCTAATGGTCAGCCACGTTACACCATGGTTCCTAACGAGGTTAAGGATTTGGCCCGTGGTAAGTTTGGTAAGACTCCAAAACCAGTTAAGAAGGAAGTTCTTGAGGCCATGAAGATTAAGCCTGAAGACATGATTACTGATTGTGCTGTAGCAGATGCCAAGGAGCCTAAGGTAGCTGACTTCAAGAAGGAGCTGGCTGAAAAGGGTTATCCAAACGCTTCTGATGAAGATGTACTCTCCTATGCTCTGTTCCCACCTGTAGCATTGGAGTTCTTCAAAAACAATAGATAATTTTTCCGAATAATATAAAATACCCTAAACTAACAAAAAAGACCTGTCGCAAAGCGATAGGTCTTTTTGATTACAAAACAGTTATAGGACATTACCTTTTTTCTTTACCACATCATGATGCGGGTTAGTCATAACCATATCCACTGCTTTCTTTACGATACAAAGCAGCTCCACCTGATTACCTTGGGTAAAAGTATTCAGCTTGCTAAGCACTTCTCCCCTTGAACTGCTGACATACTTAGGCTTCATAGAATTCAATGTGATGGCTTTAATATCAGCCACACACTGCTCGCAACGGCAAACCCCTGGTATATTGTCCAAAATATTGTCCAAATACTGGTCCACAAAAATCTCCACCACATTTTTTACTTCAACAGCCATTTCCTATCCCCCTTTCACTATTTTGTAAAACCTCTCTTTTCCTCCCTTCATTATTCATCCTATAACTATTACAACTATATATTTTTCTATATAGTAATTATACTGCATAGTATATACGAAATTCATCAGACCAAAACTTTTATTTTGGTACTATTTTACCTTATTTATATCTCATTTATACTGCCAATGGCAAGCGTTTCTTTCTATTAGATCAATGGTAGTAAACAGGATAAGCCCCAGCAGGCTAAGTACCACAATTCCCGAATACATTTCCAGATAATTGACCCTAAGCCAGGCATCCATAATAAAATATCCCATTCCGTACTGTGTGCCAAAAGTCTCAGTAAAAAACAATACAGAAATTGCTGTGGCCAGTGCTACCCTAATTGCCGTAATGAACTTCGGCAAAGAAGCAGGCCATAATACTTCAAAGAAAATATCCTTGAAAGAAGCACCAAGGGAATACAAAGGATAATAGGTCTCATTAGGAATGGCTCTTATACCATCACGTACAGCCACCACCACCTGAAATACTATAATGAGGAAAATCATAAATACCTTGGATAACTCCCCTACCCCAAATAGCAGCATAAGGATAGGAAGCAAGGCAATCTTTGGAATAGGATATGTCAAATAGACGACAGGAGCCAAAAATCTGTCAGTCTGAGGAAAATACCCCATTATTACCCCCAAAGGAAGTCCCACAGCTACTGCCAACAGCAGGCCCGCCCCAATACGCCAAAGGCTATATAGGCTATGAATGGCGATATATTTCATGAATATATCAGCTAAATTCTCCACCACCAGAACCGGAGATGGTATAATAGGCAAATCCACCAGCTGGGATACCACAAACCAAATTATGGTCAATACAACAGCTGCCAGAAGATACCATAAACTCACTAATTTTCCCATGCCTGATTCCAGTCCTTCTTAATAGAATTTTTCAGCTTTAAGCTCATTTCAAAGAATTCAGGATTTTGACGAATATCCTTGCCACCGAAAAGCGGATTGTCAACGATACGGTTAATATTACCAGAGCTGGCCGATAATATGGCAATTCTCTGTCCAAGGTACAACGCCTCTTCCACGTAATGAGTAACAAAAATAGTGGAAACATTATTCTTTTGCCAGAGCTTCAAAAAAACATCCTGCATTTCTTCCCGTGTAATGGCATCCAAAGCAGAAAAAGGCTCGTCCATTAACAACACATCCGGCTGCAGGGCAAAGACTCTAGCCAATGCCACCCGTTGCTGCTGGCCACCGCTAAGCTCAGCAGGATAACGATGCCCCAGGCCTTCAATCCCCAGCTGACGCATCAGCTTCTTTAAAACCTTACGGTCCAAAAGCTCCGGTGCCCGCTTTATCTTCATCCCCAACCTTATATTGTCAATAACTGTACGCCAAGGAAGCAGGCCATAATTCTGAGGCATAAAGCCAATGGTCTGCTTTTTGGGATTAAGCTCATCTCCGTTTATTTTGATGGTACCATCATACTCCGGAATAAGTCCGGCAACAGCCTTCAGCAATGTGGACTTTCCACAGCCTGAAGGACCAATAACCGCCAAAGTACCACCCTCTGGAATCGTGAGATTAATTCCAGATATAGCCGTATAGACATCACTATCAGATTTATAATTTACCGATAAATTTTCAATACTAATCATATCTGAAACCAACTATCCAACTGGTTATTTAAATAAATCTACCACCAAATCATTGTAGGAGAATTCCTGCTTAATAAGTCCCTTGGAATTCATCCACTTTATGCAATCAACTACATCCTTTTCCTGAGGAAGTCCTGCTTCCCGATACTTAGGCAGCTTCAGTGCAGTCTTGGCGATTGCAGGGAAACCGCTCTTTTCAATAATGAGATCCATGTATTCATCCTGAGAATGCTCATTGAGATACTTTACGGCCTTGTTATACGCACGATAAAAGGCCTGAAGCTCAGCCTTTTTGTTATCCACACATTTGGCAGTAAACATCATCACACCGGGGTTGATGCCCAGCTGCTCGGAATCAGTAATGAACTTGCAGCCATTGGCTACAGCAATACTTCCCATTGGTTCTGGAAGAGTCGCTGCTGCCAGCTTTCCATTCTGAAGCATTTCCAGACGGGTTGGAATCTGAGGAATAACCACCTTGTTAATGCTGTCTTCCTTCATACTTTGGGACACAGAAATCTGGTCCGTTACATACTCAATGATGGTATTCTTGGACACTGCCACATCCTTGCCTGCCAAATCTTTAGGAGAAGCTACATTTTCATTCTTGCCGGCGATGAGCTTGTAATCGCCATCAGTATAGGCAGTAACCTTAACATCAAAGCCACCACTCTTGGCAAAGGCAACGGCTAAAAGGTCAGAAATAGCACCATCCAGATTACCGCTCTGGAGAGCTGCATCTCTATCCATGGCACTCTTAAACTGCTGAATATTTACCTTAAGGCCCTCTTCAGCAAAATATCCCTTTTCCTGGGCAATAATAATTGGCACAGAATCAATATCCGGCATTACACCAACAGTTATGGCCTGCAATTCCTTGTCAGATTGCTTATTACCACAACCAGATACCATTACTGCAAAAACACAAATCAGTGATATTGCCAACAATAAATATTTTTTCAATGTAAAAACCTCCATATTAATATTGATTTAACAACAAATCATTTTCAGGCCAATTCAGTTCTATTATCTGCTAAAAAGGGAAATCCCCTGCTCCACATAATGAACAATAGTATCAATAAGTCCCTTGTTTTCGTTGTAAACCCTCTCAGCCTCTTCCTTGGTCTTTATAGCTTTCTGGCGCATGGCCTCCAGTTCATCCAGCTGACGATTAACCTCCTCATAGGTTTCCTTGGCCTCCTGAATGGAGCGGTTCAGCTCCTCCACCTTATTCAAGGCCCGCTCCTCTTCTTTTGCAGATTCCTTGGCAGCCTTTTCATCCTTGGCGTCCTTGCCTGTAAATTTATCAATCACCTTCTCGGCGCCTGACTTATCCTTCTTGGCCTTATCAATCTGCTCATTTTTGCCCTTCAGCTTGTCAGCCTCTGATTTTGCTGCCTGCTGCTGGGCTTCCAGATCCTTTATACGCTGATCCAGCTGCTTTTTCTTGGAGCTGAGGTCATTCTGTTTTCCCTCGGCGTTTCTGGCCTCACGGTCTGAAAGCTCCTGCTGAGTCTTCAGCTGCGTCTCCCTGCTGGTCTGCTCACTCATATATCCTGAAATAAACAGCCCCGCCAGCAAAGCCACCACAAAGGCAAGAACCAAGGTA
The DNA here is from genome assembly GCA_002372665.1 of Anaerovibrio lipolyticus. GTDB lineage: Bacteria > Bacillota > Negativicutes > Selenomonadales > Selenomonadaceae > Anaerovibrio > Anaerovibrio lipolyticus_C. The sequence continues at coordinate 5,237 of DFHJ01000030.1, read as the reverse complement.
AACGCCAGCTTTCCCTTACCGCTTTTTTTAGGCGGTCTAGGTGGCGGAGTCTGCTGATGATGGTCTGCACCATTGTTTAGCTGCTGTCTCTGATTTACATTAATTGGTTCCAACCTTCTCACCTGATTATAATTAATCAGCTGAGTTTTTTGGTCAGCCATATCATCTGTCACCCTTGGTATAGGCTGGGTCTTATCAAAATTGTCACTCATTTAATTACTCTTCCTTATTACTTAATATGTGAATTTACCTGTCTAGTCAGAAGCTCTGCTTCCTTTTCCAGTGTTTTGGCCTGCTTCAAGGTAGCATCGGCTGTTCTGATGGTAGAAGCATTTTTATCATCCATCCACTTGGCATACCCCTTGGCATACTCAATATGCAAATCGCAAATCTTCATTCTAAGCCTATGAAGTGTACCAGCTGCCGGTGGTACACTCATAGCCTCCAGCTCGCTCTTTCTGGCCTGCCACTCAGGAACCACCTTGTCTTCCATAATATTTTTTAGAGCTTTTCTGGTATCAGCGTTTCCCAATGAACCACCATTAAGGATATTGCTTACCTCCTGTTCCAAGGACATTACCTTAGTATCGTGATTAGACATAATTGTAGAGGATTGTTCAAGATACAGCTTAACGTTATCACGCCGGGAATGGTTCACCATTGTAATAAAATCCTTTAAATTGGTGATTTCATATAACTGCCAGCCACCATCATCCTTCTTTACAAATTCTACATCAAGGAGAAATTCCTCGTTGGCTTCTTCCTGAAACACACGTACCTTGGCAATAGCTGTACCATTATCACTGTCCACAGCCATACTGTCCAGCTTTCTGAAGGTGGTTGCCCCCAGTCCTGACTTTTGCAGCACCATATCCGCATCTATTGTACCCATACCATCAGCACTGTTGCCCTTGGCCCACTGACCATTTTCAACGTAATTATCAATAGCCATCTGCAAGCTCATAATTACAGGAGCCTTAAACATACGACTAAAGCTGCTTACTGCATCCTTGGCATCCCCAACAGCCGGTATGCTGGCATCCACCAAGCCTTCCAGCAGTGCATCGCTGCTGGTATCCAACAGATGATCAAAATCAATATATTTCTTAATCTTCTCTTTGTCGTGATTATCTATACATTCCTGAATCATCTTTATGGTATATTCCGGCGTATTGGTATAATATGCTGCGTACCACCATACACCGCCAATAGCAGCCACTACGACCACTGCCAGAATAGCAAATAGTCTGTACTTTACAGATTGTGCAAAGCTGCTCATACTAGACACTTCCCTTTATATATAATAATTATTCAACTATGATTCCGCCTCCCACAACCTGGTCTCCATTATAGAAAACTACAGATTGTCCAGGCGTTACAGCTCTTTGTGGTTTATCAAAGGTAACCTTTACTCTGCCATTATCAAATGGTGCCACAACCCCCATTCCCTCTCTTGCACCATAACGAATGCGGGCGTTTACCTTAATTGGTTCCTTAAGTTCATCAAAGGCCAGCCAATTCATTTTTTCAGCAATAAGGCTATCCGCAAATACAGCCTGATTATTGCCTACGACCACCTGATTTTTAGCCATATCCAGCTTAACTACATAAAGTGGCTCCGGATATGCAATCCCCAACCCCTTGCGCTGGCCAATGGTATACAGAGGTACCCCCTTATGGCGGCCCAACACATTACCTTGAAGGTCCACAATGTCCCCTGGTTTTAAACACTGAGGACGGAACCTTTTCAACATGGCCTTATAATCATCATCAGGGACGAAGCAAACCTCCTGGCTTTCAGCCTTCTTGGCCACCACAAGGCCATATTTTTCCGCCAATTCCCTGGTTTTCACCTTTGTATACTCACCAAGTGGGAAAATTATATGCTGTAAAACATCATGCTTTATACGATACAAGGCATAAGACTGATCCTTATGCTTGTCCACACCGGTATATAGACCATATCTGCCATTTTCATCCTGCTTGATACGGGCGTAATGACCAGTGGCAAAAAAATCAGCACCCAGCTCCTGGGCTTTATTTAAAAGAGCCCCAAACTTTATCTGGGGATTGCAGGCCACACAAGGATTAGGTGTACGTCCCTGGGCATATTCATCAAGAAAATAATCTATTACCTTGGTTTTAAACATATCCCGGAAATCAGCCACGTAATGCTGAATTCCCAGCTGCTCAGCAACTCTTTGAGCATCCTTTACAGAAACCAGTGCTGCCGCCTCAGCCTCCGGAGAAAGGCAAAAACCGCGTCCTTCATCACTTAGGCGCATAGTAATACCAATGACCTCATAGCCTTCTTCCTTTAAAAGTGTAGCTACAAGAGAGCTGTCTACACCACCGCTCATGGCCACAGCCACTTTTTTCTTCATATAGTAAACCTCCCAGGAAAACTTTCATTCCTTATATACCTATTTTATTATACGCCTATTGCTTAGATTTTTCCATTTTATGAAAAAATATCCCCCACACCATTTATGATTCTTTTTAACTCTGCTAAAATAACCTAAGAACTGTTATCTATATTGGAGATAAATATGATTACGGGTATAATCGCAGAATACAATCCATTTCACAATGGACATCTTTATCAAATAAATAAAATTCGGGAAAAATTGGGAGACGATACCAATATCATTGCCTGTATCAGCGGTGGCATCAGTCAACGGGGGGAATTGCCAATATTGGACAAGTGGCAACGGGCTTTTCTGGCTGTGGAAAATGGTGCCAATCTGGTGCTGGAAATCCCCGCTGTTTTTTCATGCCGCAGTGCCCAGCATTTTGCCTTTGGAGGTGTTTCTCTTTTACATCAGTTGGGCGTAGTAGACAAGCTTGCTTTCAGCACAGAATATCCTGATATTAATATGCTGTGTAAGGCCGCCTCCATAGATATTTCAGCCCATAAAGACAAGCTCCAGGCTCTATTAAAGCAAGGCGCTTCCTATGCTGTGGCCACAGCACAGATTATAGCTGCACTAACTGACACAGATGCTAATGTTTTGAAAGAACCCAATACTATTTTGGCCATTGAATATTTAAAGGCACTTAAGTCGTTAGGCTCCAGCATAGAGGCTATGCCACTCAAGCGTATTGGCACTGCCCACAATGACACGGAAGCTGTAGGAGAATACGCCAGCGGCACCGCTATACGACAAATGGTGAGTCAGACAAACGATGATAAATTATCAAAAGTTGTACCTGAATCAACCCTCAAGCTACTATCCCAGCTAACCTCCAATGATATGGGAGCATTAGAAAAGCTCTACCCTGCCCTCCAATTAAAAATTTTACACACCCCTCCTGAAAAACTCAGGGAAATTTATTCCGTCAACGAGGGGCTTGAATACAAGCTAACAGACGCCGCCTTTGCGCCAACTCTGACAGAATTTATCAATCAGCTAATTGGCAAACGCTATCAACGGTCAAGAATCAACCGCCTTATTCACTCTATTTTGCTGGACATAAAAAAGAAACTGATGGACGAGGCGGATGGTACAGGGGTAGCTTACATAAGGATTCTTGCTTTTGATAATCGTGGCCGAAATATGATAAAGAAAATAAAAAAGACGGCTTACATACCTGTTGTTACCAAAATAACCCAGTACATCAACCGCCGTGATTTTATCAGCAAAAACCTGCCAACACCTCTCCACAGGCAACTGTATTATGATATGCAGTATAATAATCTTTATCAGCTCTGTCAAAATGTACCAAACCTAAATAAGGATTTCACTATGTCGCCAGTTTATATTGACCGCAATTAAAAAATGTCGCCAGATTGTTTCAAAAACAGTTCGGCGACATTTTTCATACTAATATTTATTTTTCCAGCTCTTCAAATCTGATATTAGTTATAATTCGTCCTAAGCGGGCACCGGAAATAAAATTCCAGAACCACTTGATACCCACAGTAATATCCTCATGGGCACCCTCCAGACGCATAAGATGCAGGAACATCCAAATAACCCAGGCAAAGAAGCCGCCAATTTTGAGGAAGCCCCAGGAAACTACAGCCTCACACCTGCCAATGGTGGCCATGCTGCCATAATCCTTGTACACAAACTCCTGAAGCTTTTCGCCTTTAATCATACGAACAATATTATCAGCTGCGGCCCTGGCCTCCTGATTAGCCACCGGAGCAACCGTTGGCAACGGTCTGCCATCCTGCAAGAAGTGAGCATTATCACCGATGGCAAAAATCTCTGGATAACCAGGAACCTGCAATGTTTTTTCCACTATTACACGACCAGCCCTGTCACACTCAGCGCCAATGGTAGACGCCAAATCATGTGCCCGGACACCGGCTGCCCAGATTACAGTCCTGCTCGGAATAAAAGTACCATCCTTCAAGGTAAGTCCATCCTCGCTGCAATCTGCCACCTGGGTATTCAGCATTACCTCAACACCCTTCTTCTTCAAAACCTCCAAAGTATATTTTTGAAGTTTTTCAGGCATCATAGGCAAGACTCTGTCAGTGGCCTCTATGAGCTTTATACTAACTTCATCAAAGTTCAGATTCGGATAATCCAGCTTCTGAACAGCCACCAGCTCTGCCAATGCACCAGCTTCCTCCACACCTGTCGGACCACCACCTACACATACAAAGGTAAGCATTTTGCGGCGCTCTTCTTCGCTGTCTTCCTGCTTATTGGCACGTTCAAACATGTGAAGGGCATGATTTCTGATATGAAGGGCCTCTTGAATAGTCTTCATACCATAGGAATATTTCTCCACATTTTCCATGCCGAAAAAATTATTTGTGGCACCAGCCGCCACAATAAGATAATCATAGGAAATATCTCCGTGGTTTGTATGGAGAATTTTATTTTTGCCATCAATGCCAGTGGCCTTGGCCATAAATAAATCCATATTTTTCCGCTTACGGAACATGGCTCTTACCGGGAAGGAAATATCATCTGTGGAAAGCACCGCCGTGGATAACTGGTACAACAATGGTTGAAACAGGTGATAATTGGTTCTGTCCACCCATGTAATCTTTACATTAACATTTTTAAGGGCCTTCATGGCTGCAACACCACCAAAGCCTGCACCAACTATAACAACATGAGGTATTTTCTCAGTCAATACATATCGCTCCTTTTTTACTATTACTATTAAGACAAGCTATTATACCACATCTTTGCAATAAATAATATACATATATAAATCATCCCTACAAGACTTTCCGAAAAAAGCCTGTAGGGATATTTATCTTATTCCTTATA
>DFHJ01000048.1 GCA_002372665.1 Anaerovibrio lipolyticus | reverse complement strand
TAATTGTCTTGAATATGGAAATATCAGGAAAAAGTATATTGGCAGTTGATCCGGGACGGGATAAATGTGGTGTGGCTGCCTTGTCAACAGATGGTACAGTCCTTTATCAGCGGGTGGTGGATACGGCGTCCCTGCCCAATATTATTAGCAATTTGAAGAGAGACTATGAAGCTGATATACTTGTAATTGGTAATGGTACCACCTCCGGTGAGGCACAGGCCCGTATAAAAAATGAGTGCCCGGAGCTTCAATTGGAGGAAGTTGACGAGTACTATACTACTCAACTGGCCCGTGGTGAATATTGGAAGGTAAAGCCCCCAAAGGGGTGGAGAAGGCTGATACCTACCAGTATGCAGGTGCCACCGGAGCCAGTGGACGATTTTGTGGCGGTTATTTTGGCCAGAAGATTTCTGGAAGAGCATAAATAATAAATAGTATGGGAAAAAAACAAGAGAAGGGGAGAAAGAAATGGCTGATGCTTCAAAGAGACCGGAATGGAATGAGTATTTTCTTGATATTTCCAAGGCAGTAGGAAAACGCTCCACCTGTCTTAGACGCAAATATGGGGCAATTATCGTTAAGGATAAAATTATCATCAGCACAGGATATAATGGCGCACCTAGAGGTGAGGCCAACTGTATTGATACTGGCCTTTGTGAGCGTCAGCGCCTGGGGATTAAGCCAGGACAGAATTATGAGCTGTGCGTGGCGGTTCACGCAGAGCAAAATGCCATTATTAATGGTGATCCTGAGAAAATGAAGGGTGCCACAGCCTATATTGTGGGCTACAATGCAGATGGAACCCTGGCCAGCGGCAAGCCATGTCTGCTCTGTAGGCGTATGCTTAGAAATGCCATGCTGGATAAGGTAATATATTTGGAGTCTGATGGGTCAGTGGTGGAAGTGGAGCCGAAGGATATTAAGTAAGCCAATAGATGGGCATACTAGTGTAACGTCGGTCACGAGGCAAAAGCGCTTCTTAACGGCTCATGCCCTAATTGTTCCACTAAGTATGCCCATCTATTTTTCCTTTATACCTGCTTTTTACTATGAAATCTTAGTGAATCAAATCTGAAGGATGAAGATGAGCTTTAGATTTCGTGTAAGGGCTGATGAAAGCCCGTATGCTTTCATCTTGCTTATCTTGTTGACAGAGCGTATTTAGTGCAGTAAAATTGGTATGTTCTAAAGAAAGCAGGTGACTTTTTATGCCAAATTTCGTTTGGGCATTACTTATAGCTTTGGTGGTATCACTGGTGATTACCCCGGCTGTTATACTATTTGCAGATAAAACTGGTGCTATGGATGCACCTGATGCCAGAAAAGTACATAAAAAACCTATTCCCCGCATTGGAGGCTTAGGGATTTATATTGCCTTTATGGCAGGTGTGCTGGCTACTTTGCAGCTGGATATGCTGCCTGAGGATGTTAAGTCAGGTGTAATTGGCCTTTTGATTGGTGCTACCCTGATTGTTATCCTTGGTTTGGTGGACGATTATAAGAATCTCCCCCCTAAGGTGAAGCTGCTTGGGCAGATTGTTGCTGCGGGAGTGCTGGTGGCCTTTGGGGTACAGATTGATTTCGTAGCGGATCCTTTTGGAGATTATTTCTATCTGGAATACTTTGCAATACCGGCTACCCTCTTTTGGATTGTGGGGCTGACCAATACTGTTAATCTTATTGATGGTTTGGACGGTTTGGCTGCAGGTGTGGCCACTATCGCTTCCATTACGATACTTTTGGTGGCTATTCAGAATGCTTTTGTGCTGGTGACTATTATTACAGCCGCATTGGCTGGAGCAGCTATTGGGTTCCTTTGGTACAATTTTAATCCGGCAAAGATTTTCATGGGAGATACAGGCAGTATGCTCCTGGGGTTTGTGTTGGCAGGAATTTCCGTAATCGGTGCGGTTAAGAGTGCGGCGACTATCGCCCTTATTGTGCCGATTTTGGCCCTGGGTGTGCCAATTCTTGATACCTCCTTTGCCATAATTCGCCGTTATCGCAGTGGTGTTCCGATTTTTAAGCCAGACAAGGGACATCTGCATCATCGCCTTTTGGATATGGGCTTTAATCAGCGCCAGGCTGTGCTTTTGATGTATGTTATAAGTGCTATGCTGGGACTGAGTGCCGTTCTTCTCAACGAAGTGTCCGGAGGTGTTGCTGTTGCCATTGTGGTAGCTGTTGTACTGCTGGTCTTTTTCGGTGCAAAAAAACTTGGTATTCTTAGAATGAAGAATCCTTGATGCTTTATAATATTTTCGTAATTATCTCGTATGTGGAAGGGGATTAAGATGGGGAAAAAGATTAAAGTAATGACTGTGTTTGGTACCCGTCCGGAAGCAATTAAAATGGCTCCTGTAGTGCTGGAGCTGGCCAAACATCCTGAGGAGATTAAGCCGGTAGTGGCTGTTACTGCCCAGCATCGCGATATGCTGGATCAGGTATTGAATCTTTTTCATATTAAACCAGATTATGATCTGGATATTATGGCCGCTGGCCAGACATTGTTTGATATTACCTCCAGGGCTATGATGGGTCTGGATAAGGTGTTGCAGAAGGAAAAGCCTGATATTGTGCTGGTGCATGGTGATACAACCACCACCTTTGCCGGGGCTTTGGCGGCATATTATCATCAGACTGCTGTTGGACACGTGGAGGCAGGTCTGAGAACTCACAACAAGTATTCACCGTTCCCGGAGGAAATGAACCGCAAGCTCACTGGCTCCATCGCCGATATGCATTTTGCTCCTACCAATACCTCCGAGAGCAACCTTTTGGCAGAATCCATCAATAAGGACGGCATTTTTGTTACTGGTAATACTGTTATTGATGCCCTCCATAAAACTGTTCGGGAGGATTTTGTATTTGAAAACGAAACTCTTCAGAATATTGACTACAGGAATAAGCGGATAATTTTGGTTACTACCCACCGCCGCGAGAATTTGGGTGAACCAATGCGCAACGTATACAAGGCTCTGCGTCAGCTCACTGAGGAATTTGAGGATGTGGAGATTGTCTTCCCTGTTCATAAGAACCCGAAGGTTCGCGAGGTAGTTAAGGAAGAATTAGGGGGCCACGATAAGGTTTATCTCATTGATCCGCTGGACTATGAGCCTTTTGCCAACCTTATGCACAGAGCTTATATGATTCTCACTGACTCCGGTGGAGTTCAGGAGGAGGCACCTGCTTTGGGTAAGCCGGTTCTGGTACTCCGTGATACCACAGAACGTCCTGAGGCCGTGGAGGCAGGTACTGTCAAGCTTATTGGTACTGATGAAAAGGTTGTATATGAGGAAGCCAAGAAGCTGTTGACTGATAAAAATGAGTACAACAGTATGGCAGAGGCATGTAATCCTTATGGAGATGGTCAGGCATCCCGCCGTATTGTGGAGGCTATTCTCCATAAATATGGAAAGGGCCATGCAAAGCCGGACCGCTTCGTGGCAAAATAATTTTATAAATTTTAGGACTGCGTTATTCGTAGTCCTTTTTTTATTTGTTACAATGTGGGTCCTGTCATGGAATAGGCCATTCATTTTCTTCGCTAGTGCCACATCAATTTATTTATCGGCTTAAAGATGGTATGGACGGACTTCGTAACCGTCCGCCACATCACAGTGGCTTCGATGAGTTTATTACGGATGTGTCATTTTGAGCTTCGCATGCTTCATGTCCTTATTCCATGCCACCCACAGTTATTGCACATAAGGACAGGGGTGCTTACTGGAGCAATTAGGTCATGAGTCGTTAAGAAACGCTTTTGTCCGCACATCTATTTTAGTGACAAAAATCATCTGTTTGAGCGAAGCGAGTTATGATTTTTTTCACTATTTAATTAGGACAAAAAGTTTTAGGCCCATGACCGTCGCGACAGAAAACAGCCCTGCCCATTTGCATAAAAGTATAAATGGAAATTATGAAAACATTATTATTAAATTATTTTCATAAATTTAACAGAATTGTTTCACAATGGGGGAATATTTGCTATAATTTCAAGTGTTGTTGATATTTCAAGGGGCATAGGCAGGTGAAATACTTGAAGGCGGCGAATACTAATAAAGATGAGCATAAAGAGAAAGAAGCCGGTGGCTTGTCTCAGGCTCTGAAGGCCTTCGGTGTTTTGGGAGGCGTAGGTATTTTCTTTGCTGTAGTTATGGGAATTTGTATTTTTCTGGGGGCTATGGCAGATGATTTTCTGGGCCTTGAATGCGGTGGAAAGCTGACGGGAATTGTTCTTGGATTCCCCATTGCCTTTTATCTGACCTACAAACAGCTCAAAGGAATTATTTAGGTTACAACGCAGTCAAAATATTGGCGTGTTGAAACGCTGATAATGAATATTTTGCCTGTGGCAAAATATGAACAACTGCGTTATAACACGCAGTCAAAATATTGGCGTGTTGAAACGCTGATAATGAATATTTTACCTGTGGTAAAATATGAACAACTGCGTTATAATTATTCTGTATCGGATTTTTTCCGATGCAGATCAATACTATATTCAACGAAGACGGGTAAATATGAAACTTGTCGGAGGAGGAATATGCGGGAAGTTATATTGACTAACATCATCAGGATGTTAAAAATACTGGGAGTGTTGACTGCCATGGCGGCGGTTTCGCTTTTGGTATATCAGCAGATGGTCCTGCTTTGTGGCTTGGCAGCCGGTTATCTCATGGGCTTTGCCTGGTATGGTGTCATGCTGGGAAGACTGTGGCGCAGTGCAGATATGACTGTGGCACAGGCGAAAAGCACCATGGCAATGGGACTTATTTTACGGTTGGTGCTGCTTTTGGTGGTATTTGGCACGGCTATCCAGATTTCGGTGGAACAGTTTGCAGCTGTGGTTGCAGGCTTCGCCATTGTTTATTTATTGGGGATGGTGCTGCTGGTACAGACCGATTACAACAGGTATCTGTAGGTTAATATAAATTCTCATGTTGTGTCCGGCATGGGCCGGATACATTAGAAGGGGGTATAGGTTATGCATGAAATCGGTGTTCGCGAAACAGTGCAGTTTGCCGGCCTGACCTTCAATTGGGAGACACTGGTGATGACCTGGATAAGTATGGCCATTGTTTTATTAATAGCTATACTTGCCACCAGGAACCTCAAAATGGTACCAACTGGTGCCCAGAACATTGTTGAGGGACTCATCGTGTGGCTTAGGGAACAGACGCTTACCAGTCTTGGGCCAAAGGGAGAATTCCTTTGTCCATTGATTGTGACATTGTTCCTTTTCCTGATTGTAGCCAATTGGCTTGGTCTGGTGCCTACTATGGCATCGCCGACAAATGATCTGAACACCACCTTGGGCCTGGCACTTTTCATTATCGTTATGGTACACACCTTGGGAGTGTACATGAAGGGAATGCATTATATTAAGCATTTCTTCCAGCCGTTCCCAATTTTTGTTATCATTAACGTTATTGAGGAAATTGCCAAGCCAATCACACTGGCCTTCCGTCTATTTGGTAACATTCTGGCGGGTGAGATTCTCATCATTATTTTGCTTATGCTGGCTAAATGGGCAATTCTCCCATCTGTAGCATGGCTGGCTTTCAGTTTGTTTATCGGCGGAGTACAGGCATTTATCTTCACCAGCCTTTCCCTGGCTTATTTGGCCAATGCAGTAAAGGACAGTGAGGAGTAAGAACGTTTTCTCGTTATTTTTACTAGGAAATCTTAGTGAATCAAATCCGAAGGATGCAGATGAGCTTTAGATTTCGTGTAAGGGCGTAGTGCAAAATATCATTTTGCACGGAGTTTATCACGACGAAAGCAGAAAAAATCGTTATTTATTTTAAGGAGGATTATCTAATGGAACATTCAGTTATGGTAGCGGCAGCTATGATCGGTGTAGGTATTATTATGGGTTTGGCAGCAGTTGGTGCAGCTTTAGGTGATGCACTGGTAACCAGTAAGTTTATTGAGGGCTTGACCCGTCAGCCAGAGGCAAAGAACGCACTCTTCACTAACACCTTGATTTCCGTAGGTCTGATCGAGGCAATGTGTATTATCGCTACCGTTATTGCCCTGATTATTCTCTACGCTAATCCACTCATCAAGTAATCAACGCTACCGATGAGGCTATTAAGTAGAGGGGGCAATAGAATTGATTGATATTAACGCAACATTAATTGCGCAGATGCTGAACTTCTTGGTTCTTGTTGTTCTTCTCCGTATTTTTGCGTACAAGCCTATTGTTAAGATGTTAAAAGAGCGTGAGGAAAGAATCGCCGGCAGCATTAAAAAGGCTGACGACGATGCTGCGGCCGCTGAAGCTACCCTGAAACAGTATCAGGAACAGCTGGCAGGTGCCCGTGTAAAGGCTCAGGAGATCATTGACAAGGCAGAGAAGCGCACTCGTGAAGATCATGAGGCCAGCATGCAGACAACTAAAGCTGAAATCGATCAGATGAAGCATGCTGCACAGCTGGAAATTCAGCGGGAACGCGCTCTGGCAGTTGAAAAGCTCAAGGGACAGGTTGCTGCACTTTCCATTGCCGCAGCTGAGAAAATCGTTTCCAAGAATATCGATGCTGCTGAGAATGAAGCACTTATCAAGGAGTTTATCGACCAGCTCGATAAGGACAAGATTGGTGATTTGCCATGTTAAATATACAGCTTGCCCGTAAATACGGGGTTGCAATCTTTGAGATTGCCAAAGAGGAAAATCAGCTTGAAAAATACGGCAAGGAGCTTGCTCAGGTGAGCCACGACCTTTTTTCACAGGCTGATCTAAAGGGCTTCCTGACCAACCCGCAGGTACAGCCTCAAGCCAAGAAGGAGCTTATGACCAAGCTTTTGCAGGGTGAGGTTTCTGACTTGATGTTTAAGTTTTTGCTGCTTCTGGTGGACAAGCGTCGTATTGTGCTGCTGGAAGCCATTAACGAGTGCTATCAGGAAATGTCCAACAAAGCACAGGGCATTGTAATCGCTGATGTAACCAGTGCATTTGATTTGAAGTCAGAACTCAAGGCAAGTCTTGGCAGCAAATTGGAAGAGGTGACCGGCAAAAAGGTACAGCTTCGCATGCACGAGGACAAGGGAATCATTGGCGGCGTAGTTGTAAAAATCGGTGACAGACGCATCGACGGCAGTGTAACCGGCCGTTTGCAGGCACTGAAGGCTGAATTGATGGCAAGTAATTGAGAAAATGGGGTGACAGCGAAGTATGAAAATGAATCCGGAAGAAATAACAGCCATTATCAAGGATCAAATCAAGAACTACAATGTTGATTTGAATGTTGATGATGTAGGCACTGTTATCGAAATCGGTGATGGTATCGCCCACGTACATGGCCTCAGCAAGGCTATGGCCGGTGAGCTCCTTGATTTCGGTAACGATATATATGGTCTTGTTCTTAATCTGGAGCAGGACAACGTTGGTGCAGTTATTCTTGGTGGCGAGACTGCCATCAAGGAAGGCGATATGGTAAAACGTACCGGCACCATCATGCAGGTTCCTGTAGGCGAAGCCATGGTTGGCCGTGTAGTTGATGCATTGGGCCGCCCCGTTGATGGCAAGGGACCTATCAACACAACTGAATATCGTCCAGTAGAGTACAAGGCTCCTGGTATCGCTGACAGAAAGTCAGTACATGAGCCACTCCAGACTGGTCTGAAGGCAATTGATGCTCTGGTACCAATTGGCCGTGGTCAGCGTGAGCTGATTATTGGAGACCGTGGTACTGGTAAGACTGCTATTGCTGTAGATACTATTCTGAACCAGAAGGGCCAGAACTGTATTTGCGTATATGTGGCAATTGGTCAGAAGGCATCCACCGTTGCCCGTGTAGTTAAGACATTGGAAGATGCCGGTGCCATGGAATATACCATCGTAGTTGTTGCTACAGCTTCTGATAGTGCTCCGCTTCAGTACCTGGCTCCTTACTCCGGCGTAGCTATGGCCGAGTATTTCATGTACAAGGGCGGTCACTGCCTCTGTGTATATGATGACCTTACCAAGCATGCGGCCGCATATCGTGCCATGTCTCTGCTGCTCCGTCGTCCACCAGGACGTGAGGCATATCCAGGTGATGTATTCTACTTACATTCCCGTCTGTTGGAGCGTGCTGCCAAGCTCTCCGATAATTTAGGTGCTGGTTCCATTACCGCTCTGCCAATTATCGAAACTCTGGCAGGTGACGTTTCTGCATATATTCCTACCAACGTAATCTCCATCACCGATGGTCAGATTATGCTGGAGACTGATGCGTTCTATTCTGGTATCCGTCCTGCCATCAGCGTAGGTCTGTCTGTATCCCGTGTAGGTGGTAGTGCTCAGATCAAGGCCATGAAGCAGGTTGCTGGTACCATGCGTCTGGATTTGGCTCAGTATCGTGAGCTGGCTGCATTCGCACAGTTCGCTTCCGATTTGGATAAGGCTACCAAGGCTCAGTTGGACCGTGGTGCCCGTATGGTTGAGACTTTGAAGCAGGCTCAGTATTCTCCACTGGCTGTCGAGGAACAGGTTGTAGTAATCTTCTCCGCAGTTCGTGGCTTCCTTACCGATATTCCAGTGAACAAGGTAGTTACCTTCCAGGGTGACCTTTTGAAGTTTATGCACAACGAGCATGAGGCTGTTCTTCAGAAGATTGCAGATCAGAAAAAGCTGGATGATGCTTTAGAGGCTGAGATTTCCAAGGCTATTGAGGAATTTAAGGAAACTGTAACCTACAAAATGGCATAAGGCAGCGAGGTGATTTTATTTGGCTAGTTTACAGGACATACGCCGTCGTATAAAGAGCGTAAAGAGTATACAGCAAATCACAAATGCCATGAACATGGTAGCAACCTCCCGCCTTCGTCAGGCTAAAGAGGCTGCTGTTGCCAATAAGCCTTATGCAGATAAAATGGCTCAGGTCGTATCTGATGTTGCCGCCAATGTGACTGATTTCAGTCATCCACTTCTGGAGGTTTATCCGGGAGGAAAGCGCCTTATTCTGGTAATCGCTTCCGATAAGGGCCTTGCTGGAGCATATTCCAGTAATGCCATCAAGGAGGCAGTTGCCCAGGTGGTGGATAAGGGCAATACCCAGCTTATAACTGTGGGCCGTAAAGCAAGAGATTATTTTTCCAACCGTAGCTATGATGTTTCCGGTGAATATATTGGTATCAGCGAACGTCCTAAGTTCGAAAATGCCAGGGATATAGCGGAGGATATCATCGAGCGTTTCAAGTCCGGTGAAATTGAGGAAGTGTACATGGTTTATACCAGATTCATTTCTGCAATTAACTGTGTTCCTGAAACTGTTAAGCTGCTTCCTTTTGGCAATCTTGCCACAGAGGAGGGCGAAGAGAAGAAAATTCGTTCAGAATACATCTATGAGCCTAATGCAGCTGAGGTGTTGGGGTATCTTCTGCCACAGTACCTTGTTACCACCATTTATGCGGCGCTTTTACAGGCAGCAGCCAGTGAGCTCAGTTCCCGCATGAATGCCATGAGCAACGCTACGGATAATGCTCAGGAGCTTATCGCAAAACTTGATTTGCACTATAATAAAGTTCGTCAGGCCGGCATAACCCGCGAGATCACAGAGATCGTGGGTGGTGCTGAGGCACTTAAATAAGGGGGTTTACCATTGGCAAAAGGTAAAGTCGTACAGGTAATCGGACCTGTCGTAGATATTGAATTTCCCGCAGGTGAACTGCCAGAGATTCTTAATGCAATTACAATCCAGGGTAAAGCCGGCGACGTGGAAATAGATCTGGTAGTAGAGGTTATGCAGCATTTGGGTGACTGTGTTACCCGTTGTATCGCCATGAGCACTACTGATGGTCTTACCCGTGGCATGGAAGCTGTAGATACTGGGGCTCCTATTAAGGTTCCAGTGGGTGATGCTTGCCTTGGCCGTGTATTTAACGTATTGGGTCAGACAGTTGACAATAATCCGGCACCAGTTGGCAACAAGGAGTTCTGGCCAATTCATCGTCCAGCTCCTAAATTTGATGAGCAGGAAACTGCAACCCAGATTCTGGAGACCGGCATCAAGGTCGTTGACCTTATTGCTCCATATTCCCGCGGTGGTAAAATCGGCTTGTTCGGTGGTGCCGGCGTAGGTAAGACAGTTCTTATCATGGAGCTGATTCATAACATCGCTACCCAGCATGGTGGTTATTCCGTATTTGCTGGTGTAGGTGAGCGTACCCGTGAGGGTAACGATTTGTGGTCTGAGATGACTGAGTCTGGTGTTATTGACAAGACAGCTCTTGTTTATGGCCAGATGAATGAGCCGCCTGGAGCCCGTATGCGTGTAGGTCTTACCGGACTTACCATGGCGGAGTATTTCCGTGATGTTCAGGGTCAGGACGTGCTTCTCTTTATTGATAACATTTTCCGTTTCATTCAGGCAGGTTCTGAGGTATCCGCACTGCTGGGACGTATGCCATCTGCAGTAGGTTATCAGCCAACTCTAAGTACGGATATCGGTGCCCTTCAGGAGCGTATTACCTCCACTAACAAGGGTTCCATCACTTCTGTACAGGCTGTATATGTACCAGCCGATGACTTGACAGACCCTGCACCAGCCGGCACATTTACCCATCTGGATGCAACCACAGTTCTGTCCCGTCAGATTGCTGAGCTGGGTATTTATCCGGCAGTGGACCCACTGGATTCCACTTCCCGTATTTTGGATCCAAATGTTATTGGCTCCGAGCATTACGAGGTTGCCCGTGGTGTTCAGGCAGTTCTCCAGAAGTACAAGGAATTGCAGGATATCATTGCAATTCTGGGTATGGAAGAGCTTTCCGATGATGATAAGCTGACAGTAGCCCGTGCCCGTAAGATTCAGAGATTTCTGTCCCAGCCATTTGCTGTAGCAGAAATCTTTACTGGTACACCTGGTAAGTACGTTCCACTTCGTGATACCATCCGTGGCTTCAAGGAGATTTTGGAGGGTAAATACGATGAACTGCCAGAGGCTGCTTTCTATATGGTAGGCGGTATCGAAGAGGTTCTGGAGAAGGCAGAGAAGATGAAAAAGGAGGGATAATCCATGGCTACAATAAAGCTAGAGATTGTATCTCCGGATAAGGTCGTTTATTCTGCTGATATTGATATGCTGATTGTCCGTTCCACTGATGGCGAGCTGGGTATTCTGCCTCATCATGCTCCGTTGGTAACGGGCCTTGTGCCTCACGCCATGCGGGTGAAAATGGAAGGTACTGAGAAGCTGGTGGCTGTAGGCGGTGGCTTTATGGAGGTTCAGCCGGAAAAGATTTCTGTGTTGGCTTCCGTGGCAGAGCTTCCTGAGGACATTGATGCAGATCGTGCCCGTAAGTCCATGGAGCGTGCCAAGCAGCGTATCAAGGCATATAAGGCTGGTGGGGAGGCCCGGGGGGATATTAATATTCTCCGTGCTGAGGCTTCACTGCAGCGAGCGTTGGCTCGTCTTAAGGCTCTGGGAACCAAAGGCGAGATTTAATAAAAAGGGGCTGTCGCACTAATGAAAA
>DFHJ01000066.1 GCA_002372665.1 Anaerovibrio lipolyticus | reverse complement strand
CAACGAGCTGGGAGATATGCTCACCAGCTGTTGTAGTTTGTTTTCCCCCACCTAAAGAGGAAGGGGACATCTTAAAGCTCGTTATAACTCAATTGGACACTTAGTACCACTAACAGTACACAGGTGGCATGTTTTTTTATAAAATGATATAATGATGAATTAATGCGGGGTAGTCTCCATCTCGCGTTACTATTTAAGGAGATTGAAAGCATGGCAGATATAAAAATAAAATCTATGACGGAAAGCAGCCTATTGGTGGCTATCACTGTTATAGTAGCCTTGGTGGGAGTCTATATCCCCCTGTTGGGTGAAGTGGCTATTTTAATTTGGCCTTTGCCCATTCTGATTCTGGAGGTACGGCACGGTCTGAAGTGGGCCCTGCTGAGTGTATTGGCCGCCGGAATTATTATGGCCATACTGATTGAACCCATGTCGGCTATCAGACTGGTATTGGGCTTTGCCCCACCGGCTATTGCCCTTGGATATGGCTTCCGAAGGGCTCTACCCGCTGGTCAGAACCTGCTCATATCCCTGGTAACCGCTGTAATATCCATGTTGTTGGCCTTGGGACTGTTTTTGGCCATTACAGGTATTAATCCCTTCAACATGGAGCTGGAGATGATGGAGGACACCTTCAATTCTTCTATTTCAGCTTATGAAGCCATGGGGGTATCGGCCGACAAGGTTGCCGAGATGAAAGACAACTTTGGCCAGGCCTTTAAGCTAGTGGGGATGCTAATGCCGCTGATAATAATCTGCTCCGGCCTTATTACCACCCTCATTAACTATGTTATGGGACGCAAGGTGCTGACCCATTTGGGCTATAATCTTCCAAAGCTGCCACCCCTTGACCAGTGGCGTTTGCCTGTAGCCCTATTTTATCTCTTTGGTTTTTCTCTGGTGGGAATTTACTGGGGGGAATCACGCAATATCTCATTATTGACTCAGATTTCCTACAATGCATTTTTCCTGGCCACCTGTACCGGTTTTGTTCAGGGGGTGGCCATCCTGAGCAGCCTGCTTAGGAACAAAATCTCCAGATGGATGTTCTGGATTATCATTGGCTTCATATTCATTAACGGACTGTTGGCTCAGCTGTTAGCATTTGTGGGCCTGTTTGATATGATTTTTGATTATCGCAAGCGTTTTTCTGCAAGACGCAATTAATTGGAAACAGAGGTTTATAAAAATGCCTAGAAATCTAAATGCCTGGATTGATATTGCCATCATACATGTGGCCGCCCTTTTGTTGGTGGTTGTACTGTTTTTATACAACTGGTATATCGGTGCAGCATCACTGATGGTATGGTGCGCCACCCTGTTCTTCGGCTATGAACGGTGTCGCTATCGAAGTGAGGAATTTGCCCACTATTGCCATACTGTAATCAGCAATGTTAATGATGCTTCCAACTACGCCTTGGATAATCTGCCGCAGATGATTGTCATTACAGATAAAAGTGGCCGTCTCCAATGGTTTAACAAGGAGCTGGAAAAGCACATCAGGGTTATTCCGGAATATGGTATGTCCATTAACAAGGGCGATGGTGCCTTTTGGCCGGAGCTGGACCTGAACTCTATCTGGGGCAAAAATGGGGAAACTGTATTTATCCATGAAAATGTCCATTACAAGGTAAAATATGTGCCTATAGCCACCAAGGATGACTCCTGTGGCCTTATGGCCCTTTATGTTATTGATGATACTCCTTATCAGCTGCTGAAGCGCATTCACGCCAACAGCCGCTCAGTCCTCATGTACATTCAGATTGATAACTACAATGACGTACTGAAGGGCCTGAATGATGCGGAGAAAAACAGTCTCATATTTGAGGCCAACAAGATGATTGATGAATGGACCACACACCTTGAGGGCTATACCCGTCGTATCAGCAACGATATGTATATTGCGGTTATTGAGCGCCGCAATCTGGATATGGCCATAGGTGAAAAGTTTGACATTCTGGACAAGATTCACAATCTCTTTAACACCACCAGCAAGCTGCCAATTACCCTGAGCATGGGTATTTCCGTGGCTGACCGCCAGACCTACATTGAGCTTGGACAGCAGGCCCAGGCAATGCTGGATTTGGCACTGAGCCGTGGCGGTGACCAGGCAGCTATTATGATGAACGGCCAGACCAGCTTCTTTGGTGGAAAAACCAAGGCACTGGAAAAGCAGAACCGCGTTAAGGCCAGAGTTATGGCCTCCAACATTAAAGCTCTGATGCAAACTGCCGATGAGATATTTATCATGGGCCATCACAACGAGGACTTTGATGCTCTTGGTGCTGCCATGGGCGTGGCCCGCATGGCCAAAATCCTTGAAAAGCCGGTTCACATTATCCTCAGTGACATGAACGAGGGCATAGATAAAATTATTGATCTGCTGTCCTCCCGAGAGGAATATGCAGGGCTCTTTATTTCTAATGACAAGGTGGTAAACATTACAGCCCAGAATCCTGTACTCTTTGTGGTGGATACATTTATTCCTCATCTCACCGCCGCCCCGGAAATGCTGGAGCGCATTGAGCAGGTGGTAGTAATCGACCATCATCGGCGCAGTGAAAACTGCATCAAAAATACAAAAATTGCCTACACTGAAACTGCCACCAGCTCTACCAGTGAGCTGGTTACAGAGCTGCTTATGTACTTTGGGGATGAACTGAAAATCAGCCGTATAGAGGCCATTGCCTTGTACTGCGGTATTTTGGTGGACACAAAGAACTTTGCTGTTCAGGTGGGTGTGCGCACCTTTGAGGCGGCAGCATATCTTCGCCGTTGGGGCGCTGATTTGGTGGCTGTCCGCCAGCTCTTTAGAACTGACTTTGCCACTGAGGTGGCAGAGGCCAAGGCCAAGGCCACAGCCAATATGCTGCCAAATGGCCTTATTATTACAAAATGTCCTGAGGCCATGCCTAATATTCAGGTGGTGGCAGCTCAGGTGGCGGACTCCATGCTGAGAATCGAAGGGGTCCGGGTCAGCATAGTAGTATTCCAGCTGACTCAGAATACTGTGGGTGTCAGTGCCCGCTCCGCAGGCGATATAAATGTTCAGCTAATCATGGAAAACTTTGGTGGCGGCGGCCATCAGAATGTGGCCGGAACCCAACTGAAGGATGGCACTGTGGATGATGTTTATAACCAAGTATTGGAATATACAAATAGCTTTATAGAGGAGTTTGATGGCAATGAAAGTAATACTGCAGAAGGACGTTAAGAACGTAGGTAAAAAAGGTGATATCGTAGAGGTTTCCGACGGCTACGGCCGCAATTTCCTGCTGCCAAAGAAGGTGGCTGTGGAAGCAACCTCCAACAATATAAATGTTGCCAAGGCCCAGGCCGGCTCTGCTGCCCGCAAAAAGGCCCAGGACACTGATGAGGCCAAGCTTATGGCTGCCCAGCTTTCCCAGGTCAGCGTTACCATTCCCGTTAAAATCGGTGAAAACGGTCGTCTCTTTGGCTCCGTTGGCGGCAAGGACATTGCCGAGGTATTGAAGAAAAAGCACAACATTGATATTGATAAGCGTAAGATTTCCCTTAAGACTGAAATTTCCGGCGTAGGCACCTATGAAGCAATCATTAAGGTACACCCAGAAATCACCTCCACCATTAAGGTAGAAGTAGTACAGGGTTAATAGGTTTTTATTCATGAAAAATTTCTTTTCTAAATTATTAAATCTCAAAACCCAGGACCGGGATGCTAATCTGGATTCTGCCAAGGCAGCTCTGGAGGCTGAAATGGGTCCCCGGGATGAGGTGGACAGAAAAATAGATGCCCTGTTTAATCTGCTGGTTGACTATTACGGCTCAGACAAGCTGGTTATCAAGGCAGGCAAAATGGATGCTTTACAGTACGTGCGCTCACCTAAAAGAGGTGAGCGTGTGCTTGCTTTACAGAGAATTATTAACGAAAATCCCACCATCAAGGAGGTACCCAAGGATGATGAGCTGCTGAACATATTGGAGCAGCTTACGGAGCAGTTCTCCGACATTCTGGCGCGCCGCTCGGTGGAGGATGATTTGGAGAAAAAGGTTGCAGAGCGCCTTGAGGAAAATCATCAGGATTACGTTAAAGACATAAAAATGCAGATTCTCAAAGAGGAGAAAAAGAATGTGGAATCTCCTCTGGAGCAAAAGAAGCGGGAGCATTTGGAGGAGCTGGAGAAGGTTAGTCTGACCCAGTCTGTTATGGAGCTTTTGCGCCCATCCTCCACAGATGAAATTGTGGGCCAAAAAAGGGCTGTGGACTCCCTGCTGGCAAAGCTCAGTTCCCCATATCCACAGCATCTTATCCTTTACGGGCCACCGGGAGTTGGCAAAACCACTGCCGCCCGTCTGGTGCTGGAGGAAGCCAAAAAGCGGAAGCTGTCTCCCTTTGCTGATGATGCGCCTTTTATCGAAACAGATGGTACTACCTTACGTTGGGATCCCCGGGACATGACCAACCCATTGCTGGGCTCTGTCCATGATCCTATTTACCAGGGAGCCCGTAGGGATTTGGCTGATACTGGTATTCCGGAGCCAAAGCCCGGACTGGTTACCGATGCCCATGGTGGTATTCTCTTTATTGACGAAATCGGCGAAATGGATGTTATGCTCCAAAACAAGCTGCTCAAGGTTCTTGAGGATAAACGGGCTTTCTTCGAATCAGCCTATTATGACCCGGCTGACGAGAAGATTCCTCCTTATATCAAGAAATTATTTGAGGAGGGGGCTCCGGCTGACTTTGTACTCATCGGTGCCACTACCAGAGAAGCATCACATATAAATCCGGCTCTCCGTTCCAGATGTGCGGAAATATACTTCGAGCCACTGACTCCTTCCAATATTCAGGAAATCGTCAGAAATGCCGCCAAAAAGCTTTCCGCAGATTTAGGGGATGGGGTGGCAGAGCTTATCAGTGAATATACCATCGAAGGCCGTAAAGCCATAAACATTTTGGCAGATGCCTACAGTCTTGCTTTGGAGCGGAATGCCCAGCAGGAGTTGGACCAGGAGGCTGACACCCCTGTTTCCATTGAAAAGGCGGATATTTACAAGGTGGCCCAGGTGAGCCGTCTCAGTCCTTATGTAACAAAAAAAGCATCAGATCGCCTGGAGATCGGCCATATTTTCGGTTTGGGAGTAGCAGGCTTTCTGGGCTCCGTCATCGAAATCGAGGCCATTGCCTTTGAAGCCCGTGAAAAGGGCAAGGGGACAGTCCGCTTTAATGAAACCGCCGGCAGTATGGCCAAGGACTCCGTATTTAACGCGGCCTCTGTGGTGCGTATGATTACGGGGAAGGATATTCACGATTACGACATTCACATTAACGTTATTGGGGGAGGCAATATTGACGGCCCAAGTGCCGGAACTGCCATTCTCACTGCCATTTTATCTGCCATCACCAAGCGTCCTATCCGTCAGGATGTGGCAGTAACAGGAGAAATTTCCCTTCAGGGACGGGTCCGTCCTGTGGGTGGCGTCTTCGAAAAGGCTTATGGTGCCAAACAGGCGGGTATAAAGACCCTGATTATTCCAAAGGAAAACAGCAAGGATATTCCAAAGCAGCATCTGGGACTGGATATTCATCCCGTTTCCACTGCCAAGGAAGCATTTGATTTACTTCTGGCTCCAGAGCCAGAAAAATCGGAGGATTAACAGATGCCAATGATTGATAGAGTTCCGCCTCAAAACATAGATGCTGAACAGGCTGTTTTGGGAGCCATGCTAATAAAAAAGGAGGCCATCGCTGAAGTAGCTCAGATTTTAAGACCTGAGGATTTCTACCGTGATGCCCACAAAATCGTGTATGAGGCCATGCTGAACCTTTTTAATAAAAACGAGCCGGCGGACATTGTCACCGTTTCCGATTACCTCAACAATGAGAATCTTATGGAAAAGGTGGGCGGAGTTACCTTTATTACTGCCTTGGCCAATACTGTTCCAACGGCAGCCAATGTTACCTACCATGCAAAAATTGTGAGGGAAAAGGCTGATCTGAGAAACCTCATCAATACTGCCACAGACATTGCAGGCATGGCCTATGAATCCTCCGATGATGTGGCCGACGTTATTGATAAGTCGGAAAAGATGATTATGGAGGTGGCCAACCGCCAGAATGTCAGTGCCTTTACCCCAATGCGGGACATTGTGATGGAGACCTTTGACAAAATCAATGTGCTCTACGAAAGCAAGGGTGGACTTACTGGTATTCCCTGCGGCTTTACGGATTTGGACAAGCTCACCTCCGGCCTTCAACCCTCCGACCTCATTTTGGTGGCTGCCCGTCCAAGTATGGGTAAGACCGCCTTTACCCTGAATATAGGGGCCCACGTGGCCCTGAAGGAACACAAGAACGTGGCCTTCTTCTCCCTGGAAATGTCCAAGCAGCAGCTGGTTCAGCGTATGCTGTGTTCCGAGGGTGGTATTGACTCCCAGAAGCTCCGTAAAGGAGAGCTAGACAAGACGGATTGGAGCAAGCTGGTAAATGTGGCCAACAAGGTGGCAGAGGCTCCCTTATATATTGATGACACTGCCGGCATCACCGTAATGGAGCTACGGTCCAAGGCCCGCCGTCTGAAGGCAGAAAAGGGACTGGATCTTATTATCATCGACTATCTCCAGCTAATGCAGGGACGCACCGGCAAGGGGGCCACAGATAACCGTCAGCAGGAAATATCCGAGATTTCCCGTTCCCTGAAGGCGGTGGCCCGTGAGCTGAATGTTCCCGTCATCGCCCTTTCCCAGCTTTCCCGAAGCGTGGAAAGCCGCCAGATAAAGCGTCCTATGCTCAGTGATCTCCGTGAATCCGGTTCCCTGGAGCAGGATGCGGATATTGTAATGTTCCTATACCGTGAGGACTACTACGATCCGGAAACGGTAAATAAAAATATCACCGAGGTCATTGTGGCCAAGCATCGTAATGGTCCTGTGGATACGGTGAAGATGTTCTTCAAGAAGGAATTTACCCGTTTCAATGATTTGTCCAAAATGCAGTAAGGACGTAGCTTATCATTCAAATACAATATACATTTAAAGCCTGATTTACCCATATCATTTATCTCCATGGATAATCGGGCTTTTTTGTGTCCAAAATTTTTTTAAAAATAATAAAAAGTCTATTGACAACCAAAATGGTAGGTATTAAAATACAAACATACTAAACATATATGTTTTCACCAACGAACTAATACATAATATTTTAGGAGGCGTTTATTATGGCTAGAATCTACAACAGTGTTACTGAACTTATCGGTGGTACCCCTCTTTTAAAGGCTAACAATTTCGCCAAGGCCAATGACCTTGAGGCTAATATTCTTGTTAAGCTGGAGTATTTCAACCCTGCAGGCAGTGTTAAGGACCGCATCGCCAAGGCTATGATTGAGCAGGCCGAGGCAGAGGGCAAGCTCACCCCTGACTCCGTTATCATCGAGCCTACCAGCGGCAACACCGGAATCGGCTTGGCCAGCTTCGCTGCAGCCCGTGGCTACAAGGCCATTCTCACCATGCCGGAGACCATGAGCGTGGAGCGCCGCAACCTCTTAAAGGCTTATGGTGCAGAGATTGTCCTTACTGATGGAGCCAAGGGTATGAAGGGTGCTATTGAAAAGGCTGAGGAGCTGGCAAAGAACACCCCACATTCCTTTATCCCATCCCAGTTCACCAACCCTGCCAACCCTGAAGCCCATAAAAAAACCACCGGCCCAGAAATCTGGAATGATACCGATGGTAATGTGGATATATTTATTGCCGGCGTAGGTACCGGCGGTACCCTGACCGGTGTGGGTGAATATCTGAAGTCCCAAAAGGCCGATGTCAAGGTAATAGCTGTGGAGCCTGCCACTTCCCCTGTTCTCAGCAAGGGCACTGCCGGTCCTCACAAGATTCAGGGCATTGGTGCCGGATTTGTTCCAGATACACTGAACACCAAGATTTACGATGAAATTGCCCCTATTGATAACGATGGTGCCTTTAAATATGGCCGTCAGTTCTCCCAGAGTGAGGGTATTCTCATCGGCATTTCTTCCGGCGCAGCTCTTGCCGCAGCTGTTCAGCAGGCCAAAAAGCCTGAGAACAAGGGCAAGAACATCGTGGTCCTTCTGCCAGATACCGGTGACCGCTATCTGTCCACCCCTCTTTTTTCTTAAAGCAGACTAATAAGCACTCAACAAACAATCAGTTAAGTGTCAATAAAAACATTATCATGCCAGTGATGGCAAAATAGGGTCCGTAGGGATAATATTCCCTGCGGCCTCTTTTTTTTGTAATCAACAGCAGCAGTGCCACAAAGCCTCCAAGAATTGAACCCACTATCACAGTAGTAAGAAGAAGATCGGAACCAAGCCACAGCCCCATAGCACCTATGAGCTTTACATCGCCGCCACCGAAGCCTCCCCGGGAAATTACCGCCAACAGGAAAAAAGCCACAAAACCCGTAACTGATGCCATAATACCGTCCACCAGCCCATCACCTGTTACCAGCAATCTGCTGATGCCCAAAATGGCAAACAGGGCCAGCTGCTTATCAAAAATCACCTGCCACAAAAAATCAGTTAAAGAAAATTGCACCATAAAAAGGGAAACAGTAAATACATATAGAATAATAGGGTACTGAATCCCATATAAGTGACAGGCTATGGCGACACATAGCAAAGGCACTGTGGCTGCTATACCCATAAGCCATCTGTTTTCTGCCACCGGCCTTGTGACGAAAATAAAAGTATCTAATTCACTCTCGTATTCCCAGCTTAGATATTCAGACCAGGTCAGCAAGCCACGGCCCCCAAAATAGCCCAAGATTCCCATTAGGAAAACAAGCAACATGTTATTAAAAAAAATGTTACCCAACACCACAATCACCTGCTAAAATATTATTCGCGGTTCTTAATGCGACCTGTTCAACCGCTCCAGTCAGCTATCATCTGTCTTTTTTATAACGCCATTGTTCAAATTTTTTTTCTTTGGAAGAAAAATCTGAACAGTTGCGTTATAACGAGCTTTAAGATGTCCCCTTCCTCTTCAGGTGGGGGAAAACCAACTACAACAGCTGGCGAGCATATCTTCCAGCTCGTTGAAACGCTATTTGGAATATTTTTCTTTTTAAAAAAGAAAAATCTGAACAGTTGCGTTATAATATGCTTATAACTTATTTTAGAATATTAAATGCAATAAAACAATTTTTTAAATAAGGACAGACAAAAAAATGAAACCAGAATTTAAAAAACAGTTTTCTGAAATGGCTGAAAAAATCAGCTACAAATATTGGATAATTTTCGCCGCCATTGCCAGCATCCTGTTTGGCATCCTTTTATTTATTTATCTGGAGCAAAAACCGGAAACAACATCACCTGTCTATAGCGGGAAAAAGTCCACCGTCATTGTGGCGGCCACAGATATTTCTCCCCGAACCCTTATTCAGTCAAATATGCTCACTACCAAGGAAATTCCTGCGGAATTTGTGCCTGAGGATGCCATTACCGATGTAAAGGATATTGTGGGCAAGCCGGCCAAGTACCAGATAATGCGTGATGACATCGTTACCGACAGAAAGGTATTGATGGATATAAAGCTGGCGGGCTTTACCGGCACCATTCCACCGGATTGCCGGGCCATATCCATAGGAATCAACGATGTTACCGGCATTTCCGGCTTTGCCAAGCCGGGAGATTATGTGGACGTGCTGGTGGTATCCGGCAGTGGCAATGATAACCGCATTACCTCCAACATCATTTTGCAGAATATCCTGCTTTTGGCCATAAACAAAACACCGATGTACAGTCAGCGAAATGTTGTGGTAAATACACCAGCCAATAACGATGGTGACAAAAATAACAATGACAATGGCAATAGCAGCAATAATACCGGCAATGCTCTGGGCAACAGCCAGACTGCACCCGGCAATACTGCCACCTCTGCTTTGGCCACTGCCACTTTGGCAGTATCCCCAAGGGATGCCATGGAGCTTATAGCGGCAGCCCAGTCCGGTACCGTATATCTGGTACTGAGACCTTACAAGCCAAGAGATACCTTTACTACCAACACGGAATATTCCAAGGTTACGAATAAGGGAGCTACACCACAGGGGGGACAGCCACAGCCTGTGCCGGCAGGTGGCAGTCAGCCTACATCCAATGGGGCAGCAGCTCCGACCACTCCAGCCCAATCCTATGGTTCAGTTGAAGTTATTCGCGGTACCAAAGTTACCAGAGAGGGAAACTGAAAATGAAAAAAACACATAATTGGCAACTTCATATCACCACCATGCTGACCGCATTTATGCTGTTTCTGTCCACCTCTGTGGCAGCAGCCTATGTTCAGCCTCTCTATCTGGAGATAAATCAGGCAACACTTTTTAATGCTTCAAGCTATGCTGACATCATCAGGGTAGCCATTGCCAATCCCGCCATTGCAGATGTAAATGTTATCAATAACAGAACCCTCAATATTATCGGTGTTTCTCCCGGTACGACAAGTCTTACTGTATGGACTGATAATGGTATGCAGCAGGATTTTATAGTAAATGTCTCCAACAAGGACTCCGGCACCTCAAATGCCATCAAAAAGGCTATAAACATCCCCGGAGTTCAGGTGGAAAAGGTGGGGGACAAAATTCTCCTAAAGGGAAAAGTAAGAAACCAGTATGAAAAGCAGCAGGCCAACAATGTGGCCGTTATGTATGTAAGCAATCCGGAAAATGTCATCAATATGCTGGAAATGGACAACCCTACCCAGATTAATCTGGCAGCCATGGTAATTGATATTTCCAATGCTGACGCCAAGGAGCTTGGCATTATGACAGGCTCCAGCGGTACTGTAGAAACTGAGGCCGGGGATTTCAGCGGTATATCCTTTGGCAGCTTCTATGGCGGTCAGGATTTCAAGCAGTTTGGTCCCCATGTATACAACAATATTAATTTTAAGCTCAATCTTCTTATAAAGCAGGGAAAGGCCAGAATCCTTTCCAGACCAAATGTCACCACCATGAGCGGGGAGGAAGCCGAAATTCTCATCGGTGGCGAGATTCCACTGCCTACCTCCAACAAAAACGGTGATATTTCCATCACCTGGCGTGAATACGGCATTAAGCTCCACATCAAGCCTACTGCCACCCCGGACAACAATATTACCACAGGGGTAAATGCAGAAATCAGTTCCCTTGATAACAGCAATGCTGTAACCACCAATGCGGGCACAATTCCGGCTCTCCTTTCCCGTAAGGCTTCCACCGTTATTACCATTCCGGATGGTGAAACCATGTCCATTGGCGGCCTTATGAACAACAGTGAAAGCAAGAATGTGAACAAGATTCCACTTCTCAGCTCCATTCCTATCATTGGCGAATTCTTCAAATACACCAGCACCTCCAGAGATCGTCATGAGCTGGTTATCCTTATCACACCTACCATCGTGAACAGCGATGACCCGTTAAAGGTGTCCCAGCCATTTGCCAATGCAGTGGATCAGGCTAAGCAGGAGTATGCCACCATGAAGGAAGTTAGTCCAAATGATTTGGATATCATAAAGAACAATTATGAAGAAAAATAATTTCAATGCAGTTTTTTCGGAGATGAGTGTATGGCTGAAGAGCAAATTAACGGTGTCATTATAACCTTTTTTAGTACGGCCTCGGCTGTGGGAAAAACCCTCATAAGTATAAATATGGCCTCAGAGCTGGCCAGAGAGGGCTATAGTGTGTGCCTGGCAGATTTTGATCTGCAATTTGGGGACATCAGAAATTATCTGCGCCTTACCCCCGAATATACCATTACGGACCTTTGTGACAGCATAAAGGCGGATTCAGGCAATTCACTGATGCCTATGCTCACCACCTACGCCTATGAGGGAGTGTCCTTTCAGGTGATTCCAAACCCCACCAAGCTGGAGGAAGCCTACAATCTCAGTCCTGAAACCATTATTGATGTACTAAAGAATCTACGAATGCAATATGACTATATCATCGTGGATACCACATCCATGTTCAGCGTACTGAATCTGGCCCTTTTGGATATCAGTACCATAGTTACTTTTCTGGGCATTGTGGATTTCATTCCTACCATAAAAAATATGAAGATAGGCAATGAAACCCTCCACACCCTGAACTACGATTCCAACAAGATTCGTCTGGTGCTGAACCGCAGTGATTCCAAGACCCATATTCAGCTAAAGGACGTAGTAAGCATACTGGGTGAGGATTTCTATCACATTCTTCACAATGATTTTATTTCAGCCAGAGAATCCATTGCCACAGGAATACCCCTGGTATTGAACGGTCAGGAAAGCGAGCTGACACAGGAGCTTCGGGCACTGGTAGCAAGATATACCAATAAGGGATATAAGACTATGGAACCCCAAAAGAAAAATTCGTGGCTGTCCAAGATATTTAGTTAGGAGGTGCCTTCTCAATGATTAACAACAACGTCATGCTGGTGGAGGGCAATCGCCTTTATTTGGAACAGCTTTCCAACATAATTAGGGAAACAGAAACCGTTACCCTGGTGGCCCGTTTCAGGGATGCCAAGGATGCCTTGGGCCAGGGCATGGTATTTACCCCAAATATTATTCTGCTGGATGCAGATACTCCCAATATTATGAATCTTTTGGAGGAGTTTCATCAGGCGTATCCCCATGCGGATATTATATGCACAGGTGAAAAGTGGTCTGCAGAAAGCTCCAGCCTCTATGTAAACGCGGGAGCCAAGTGCTTTTTGGTAAAGCCCTTTTCCTCCGAGGAGCTGCTGGATGCCATTTTTGCCTTCAGCAAACCCGCAACAGGTGGCAAGGATGCCAAGGTTATGACCTTCTTCAGCCCCAAGGGAAAAAGCGGCAAAACTACCCTTATCGCCAATTTGGCCATGGCTATCTCCAGAAAAACCAATGCCAGTGTAGGCATTATTGATGCGGATCTGCAATTTGGGGATATGGCCTTTTTCTTCAACCTAAAGCCCCAAAGCACCATTGTGGAGGCCGCCAGAGATACGGATTTCCTGTCTCCCGTATCCCTTAATTCCTACTTTGTGCCAGTAGCCAAAAACGTGTCCATCCTTTGTGGCACCAAGGAGCCAAGCCTTATTGACAAGGTGAGCATTCACTCCCTGGAAACCATTATAGATATGGCCAGAACCATGTTCCAATATGTGCTTATTGATGTACCGGCGGGATTTAATCCCACCTCCATTGCGGCGGCGGAAATGGCTGACACCACCTACATTGTCACCATGCTGAACGGCGGCTACGAGGTGCAGCATATTCAGCGTTCCCTTGATATTTTTTCCACCTGGCCTGACTACAGGGAAAGGGTGAAAATTATCCTTACCCGTGTGGAGCCTTGTACAATCACTGCCAAGCAGGAAATGGAAGAAATAATTGGCTATCCTGTGGCAGGTATTATCCCAAACGCCTATCTGGATGTGGCCACTGCCGCCGATGACGGCCGCATGGCCCTGGATTTAAAGCCAAACAGCCCTCTCAGCCAGCGGATAAACTACCTGGCAGGAAAAATAACCAAGAAAAAACAGGACAACGACGATGATTTTTAAGCTAATTTTAGCCCTTCTTGCTTCCCTTATACTTTTCAGTATTTTTATGTTTTTTCTGGGTCGCAGGAACATGGAAAAACAGAATATCAAAAGGCGCATAGCTTATTTTTCCGACTATCAAACAGCCCATACCCCCTCTGTCAAGAAAAAAGCTCTGAGGGATTTTATAAAGGACCTGTTCCACCGTGGAGGTGAAATGCTGGAGCCCTTTAAACGAAGCAATTCCCTTGATATGAAAATGCAGCAGGCTGATTGGCCCCTTACAGGATCGGAATTTCAGCTTATTTTAACGTCCCTGGGCGTAATTGGCGCTCTGAGCTTCTTTGCCTATACTCTCCAGATTATCAGCATTTTTGGGGGCTTTATTTTTGGTGCCCTGCTGGGCTGGGCTGCGCTTAACATCCGCATTCAGAGGCGTCAGGCCGCCTTTACCAAACAGCTCAGTGATATGCTGAAGATGATTGCAGATGCCATGCGGGCAGGCTTTAGCTTCATGCAGGCCATGGAGCATGTGGCCAGGGAAATGGATGCCCCGGCCAGCCGGGAGGTACAAAAGCTCATGCGGGAAACCAATCTCAGGGTGCCCTTGGAAACCGCTCTGGAAAATATGAGCCATAGGGTTAAGAGCAAGGACTTCGATCTGGTAATAACCGCAGTGCTGATTCAGCGCCAAGTGGGAGGTAATTTATCCCAAATACTGGACAGCATCAGTAACACCATCAATGCCCGCTTAAGAATGCGTCGGGAAGTAAAAACCCTTACAGCCCAGGGAAGAATGTCAGGCTTTATTCTTGCCCTGCTGCCCATTGCTTTGGCAGTGTTTATAAATGTCGTTAATCCCAGCTATTTAAGACCCTTATTGGATGAGGAAATCGGCCACATTGCCATCGGATTAGCAATTTTTTTCGAAATTATTGGTTTTATAGTTATTAAAAGGATTGTAAATATCGATACATAGGCAAATGATAATTAATTTTCTCCGTGACATTTTACCCAGAAAATTGTATTATTACTTTAAAGCTACTATTTGTTAATTATTTTTATGGCAAATGTGGCAACATTATTTATCTTAGAGGGAGGAACTTATTATGAAGATTATGCGTTATTTGGAGCAGAAGGCTCAGGGTATGGTGGAATACGCTCTGATTCTTGCATTCGTGGTTGGTATTGCTGCAGCTCTTACCAGCAGCGATGGAATTAAGGGAGCTATTGAGGCCACATTTGAAAAGGTTACTACTACTCTTAACACTGCCAGTGGAACCCAGGGTGGTGATGCTGATAGCAATAACCCTAAATGAAACTAAGTAACTAACCTATCTGGATGTATTTAGAAACTGCATCAGCGGAGGAACGCTAGTTGCAGTAGCTACATTCGGAAATCTTTAAAAAAATTAAGACTGAGGAGGCAGACGTATGAAATTCCAAAAAGCACAAGCCATTGTGGAATTTGCATTTGTTCTGCCTCTTTTTCTTTTGCTCATGGTGGGATTGTTTTACTTTGGTTTTGCCTTTGCCGATTATCTGATGCTGAGCAATACCACCAGAAGTATTGCCCATGAGGCCTCTTTGGTCCAGGATACTGCTGCCAGCCAGGAAATTGTAAAAAACAATCTTAAGGATATAAAACTCATCAGTGATGTATTTAAATGGGAGCCGGACAGGGAAGCCGGTAGAAATAATCAATATCTTGAAGTAAAATTTGAAAATCATGATGTGGTGGTAACAGCCAACGCACCTTACAATACAAATTCCTATGTGGGCCGGTTAATGGAAAATTTTGGCTCAAGCAGTGCCCTAAATGGGATTAATATAACATACACCATGTACCGCCCTGATTCCGACGGCTCCAATGTGGGAAATTAGGCGGTTTTTGCGGTGCTTTGAAGTGGAGTGAGGGTATCTTGTCACTTTTGGAAAGATTGGGCCGCCCCAATCAGCGGAATGTACAGGTAAGAATTTTTGCCTCCCTTTCCGTGGATCAGGTAGACAATTCCTTTCAGGAAATAAAATTAAAAATACATCACCGTATAGTGGAGGAAATGACTCCCGAGGAGCAGCGGATTTTGTCCGCCAAAAATCAGGATGTGCCGGAAATCGAGCATATCATAGATTCCTATGTCCAAAAGGTGCTTGATGAAAATCCCTTTGCAATTCCACGGGGTGAGCGGGGCAGGGTTATCAGCGACCTTAGGGATGAAATGCTGGGTCTGGGGCCTATTGAGGGCCTCTTAAAGGATGATTCCATCACAGAGGTAATGGTAAACGGTCCAAAAAAAATATTTGTGGAGCGTATGGGCAAGCTTATGCTGACGGATATTACCTTCCACAATGATGAACACCTGATGAATATAATTGAACGGATTATTTCCCCGTTGGGACGTCGCATTGATGAGGCCTCCCCATTGGTAGATGCCCGCCTTCAGGATGGTTCCCGTGTCAATATTATTATTCCCCCACTGTCCCTGGTGGGTCCGGTGGTGACTATCCGTAAATTTTCCAAAAAACCGCTGACCTTTGATAATCTCATTAATTTTGGTACTCTTGATCGTAAAATGGCCAAATTCCTTCAGGCCTGTGTTGCCGCCAAAATTAATATACTGGTAACCGGTGGTACAGGCTCTGGTAAAACCACCACCCTTAATGCCCTGTCTTCCTTTATCCCCAGCAATGAACGCATCGTAACCATTGAGGATGCGGCAGAGCTGCGGCTGCAGCAGCCCCATGTGGTAACTCTGGAGTCCCGCCCTGCCAATATTGAGGGCAAGGGAGAAATTACTATCCGCGATCTTGTGAGAAACGCCCTGCGTATGCGTCCTGACCGCATTGTGGTGGGAGAGGTGCGCTCCGGTGAGGCTCTGGATATGCTGCAGGCCATGAATACAGGCCATGATGGTTCCCTTACCACCGCCCATGCCAACAGCCCAAGGGATGCTCTCAGCCGTTTGGAAACCATGGTGCTCATGTCCGGCTTTGAACTGCCTGTAAAGGCCATAAGAGAGCAGATTTCCTCTGCCATTGACCTGATACTCCATCAGTCCCGCATCAAGGATGGCAGCCGCAAAATTACCCATATAACTGAGGTTCAGCATCTGGAGGGTGATACCATTACCACCCAGGACCTGTTCTATTACCAGATGACGGGTATGGACGAAAACGGCAAAGCCACCGGACGCTTCGTGGCCACAGGACTGCTTCCGGGATTTTTGGATAAATTCCAGACCAACGGCGTTGAATTGCCGGATGAAATGTTCCGGAATACGGGAGAGGAAGGAGGAATGTATTGATGCTTTTAACCCTTCTTTTTTCCATGTCCGTGGCATTATTGATATTTTTGCTTTGCCTCGGCTTCATCAAAAAATATGTGGTGCCCCAATCCACCTTTCAAAAGCGTCTTAATTCCATTAATGACCTTAACACTGTGGATGCCAGCCGTATAATAAACAATATGCACACAAAAAGGGAACAGGAAAAGGATGATCTTTCCTTTTACAACAGGGTAATTAATCCCCTGATAGGCAAGCTGGAAAGAAATTTCTTTGAGCTGACCCCTTCATCCCTTGCGGGTACAATCCAGCAAAAGCTGACGGTGGCCGGCCTGAAGAAAAAGCTGTCCGTGGGTGGCTTTTCTATTATTTGGGCCATATTTGTGTGCTTTGCCACCTACTTTGCCTATAGATATACTACCCTCAATGTTCTGACCCCAATGCAAATTGTTCTTTGGTTGTTACTGGGAGCTATAGCCGGTGGTATCCTGCCAATAATAATACTTCATTCAGTAATCGCCAAGCGGCAGGCCAAAATATTAAGACAGCTGCCGGAGGTTTTGGATTTGATGTGTGTCAGTGTGCAGGCCGGTCTTACCTTTGATGCAGCCGTAAAAAAAATCGTCCAGCGTGCCCATGGGCCTCTCATTGACGAATTACGGGAGGTGCTGGATGATATGAGCATGGGAGTAGCCAGACGTCAGGCACTTAAGAGTATGGCCAAGCGCTGTGAGGTTCCAGAGCTGTCTCTATTCGTATCCTCCATAATACAGGCGGAGCACCTTGGTACCAGCATCAGCAATACCCTGACCATTCAGGCCGACAATATGAGGGAACGGCGTCGCCAGTCAATTAAGGAGGAAGCCCTGAAGGCTCCCATAAAGATACTCTTTCCCTTAGTAATATTTATATTTCCGGCCCTTTTCGTGGTAATATTGGTACCACTTATTCTAAATCTGATTAAGCAATTCTAATACTGGAGGACTGTGAAATGATGACTTTAACCATAAACTGTGACCCTGAGGAAAAATTTAGACTTACGGTGGCAGATAATTTTTTAAAAAGATTTCTGGGGCTTATGGGGCGATTCAGGCTGGAGCCCAATACGGGACTGCTGCTGGCCCCATGCAACAGCATTCACATGATGTTTATGCGTTTTCCTATTGACGTAATCTTTTACGATGAGAAGTACAATGTGGTGAAGGTGGCCGCAAACCTGAAGCCCTGGACGGGAATATGTATTGCCCCCGGGGCAAGAGGAGCCATAGAGCTTCCTGCAGGAACACTTAGCCGTTTTTCCGCTGAAACACTGACCAACATAAAAATAGAGCCGGAATCCCCGTGATACAGCAAGTATCCGGGGAGCCGGCTTTTTTATTTTATCTTTAACCACAATTATGGGCACTTGGCTTTGATTTACAGTGCCTGGCTGGCATTCACAAGAGTTACCCTGTAGCTGACAGAGCCCGCCCCCGTTCCGGAACCGGAGCCACTGCCCCCTGTACCTGTGCTGGTATAATTTCGCTGAATATAATATCCCTGGCTTTGGAGCTGAATTCTGTTACCAGCCACAATACTGCCATAGAACAGATGATGGTTATCATTTATATTGACAGAGCCAAAGGGCGCGTAAATGTCCCCGGTAAAGGTACCACCATTACAATTCATCCAAAAATTACCTGCCCCGTTATATATAAGCACAATTGGCCTACCTCCGGTCATATCTGCAGATGTATTAAAATTGTTGATGTTATCACATATAATATACAGCGGGTCATCGGTCTTCCCATTAATA
Organism: Anaerovibrio lipolyticus; assembly: GCA_002372665.1. Classification (GTDB taxonomy): domain Bacteria; phylum Bacillota; class Negativicutes; order Selenomonadales; family Selenomonadaceae; genus Anaerovibrio; species Anaerovibrio lipolyticus_C. The sequence goes on along the minus strand of DFHJ01000066.1, from coordinate 5,341 downwards.
GCCTGGGTAAGATTAAAATTCAAGTTGGGAATATTATAATAAATTACATCCACCCCTTGCGTGCTTAGCTGATTTAAGAACTCGCTATCCACATTTTGCTTGTTTTGGTCCGTAATCTTGTAGGTGGAGTCCGCAGCCATCAGCTGTTGCACTGTATCACGATAATACTCTGTTACCTCCAGATTGCCACTGTATTCAGGAATATTAACATACCCCTGATTTATAGCTTCATTAACGGTGATTTGACTGTTACCATCGGTACCAAAGGCCTCTGGCTGCAAATAGACATTCCTTGAAGCCTCATTGAAAGCACCCTCATCACCAATAACAATGTTTCCATGATAGGTAGAACAGCTATTTTGATTTTGTGGAATATTGTGGTTATCAGGATTTTGAATGGAATTAACCGAATCAAAGCCCTGCTTGGCAGTAAACAGGTTATCAAATAGGAAAAAGCCACCACCGTTATCTCCTGAATTATTCCCTTGTACAGAAATCCGGGCACAGCTGGTGGCACTAATTTCCGTATCCGCCCCAATTCGTGGAAAATAACGCAAAAAATACAGGGAAACCCTTTCCTTGAGAACAACCACGTAATAGAATTTATTGTTCTTTTCCTGTATTGTAGGTGGTGATTTGAAGGAGGCCCTTTGGTCATTTGTAATCACATAGCCCTGGGCAAATTCATTTGCAGTATCCAGATTGCCACCACTTTCCGCAAAGGCATTTCCTCCCGCCAGAGCCGCTGCATCTGCTGCATTTTGAAGCCTGGAGTAATGGGCATATAAATTTCCAAAATCCACCACCAGTCCGGCGAAGCACATCAAAAAGGGAATCAGCACCGCAAAGAGAATAATTACCGCTCCCCGCTGTTCCTTTATCATAGCCTTACCCCTTTCATTGCAAATCAGTAATCAGTTTTTTCCCTTGCTTTTATTATACAGCAATTATCCGTATTATGGCTAACATACATTTTCATATTAACATATAACTTTTTATCATAATCCATAATGATGGTTTTTTTTTTCAAAATAGAGTATGATATAGCTTGAAATATTGTTAGATTTTATAGGAGGTTCCATCGTGCGAATCGTTGTAGTTGGGGCGGGAAAGCTGGGCTATTCCATTGCCGAACGCCTTTCCCAGGAAGAATATGACGTAATTGTGGTGGATAACAATGCATCCCGCCTGCAAAATGTTCAGGCCAGTCTGGATGTTCTGGCCATTGAGGCCAACGGCTCCAGCCCTATTACCATGAATAATGATGACATTCGTGGTGCTGACGTCCTTATAGCCGTTACTGCCACCGATGAGGTAAATATGGTGTCCTGTATTCTGGCCAAAAAGCATGGCATTAAGCGCACCATTGCCCGTATAAGGGATATGCAGTTCATTTCCGAAGCCAAGGAATACCTAAAATCCAACTTTGATATAGACCTTATGCTGAACCCTGAGCTGATTATGGCCATGGAAATAAATCGTATTCTCATGGTACCGGCGGCCCTTAACATTGAGGACTTCGCCGACGGTCAGGTTCGTCTTTTTGAAACCAAAATCAAGAAGAAATCCCCTTTGGCCAATATAAAAATGAAGGATTTGGATATGCCAACCACCATCATGGCTGCCATGATTTTCCGTGGTCAGCGCATGATTCTTCCCCATGGCGATGATTCCTTCCAGCCTGGGGATAATGCCTACTTTATTGGTTTAACCCAGGATATTGATAATTTCAGTAAAAATCTGGTGGAGCGGAACAACTCCAAGCTGGACAAGGTCACCATCGTAGGTGCTGGCCGCATGGGACGCTTCGTGGCCACCATGCTGGACAAGCAGCATGTAAAGGTAAAAATTTTCGATACCAACAAGGAACGGTGCCGGCTGGTAGCCTCCATGTTCAAATACCACGGCAAGGCCATCTGGGCTGATGCAGCGGATATCAATAAAATGCTGGAGGAGGGTATCAACGAAGCTGATGCCCTTATCTGCCTTACAGATGATGACAAACTGAATTTCCTGTTGGCCCTTTTGGGCAAGCATCACGGAGTCAAAAAGACCATTATCCGTCAGGCTAAAACCGACTACAAATCCATTTTGACAGAATTAGGTGTGGATATTTCCCTTTCCTCCAGAGTGCTGGCCACCAATGAGGTGCTGGCATTCGTCCGGGGCAATACCGCGGTATCCCTGTTGCAGGATGCCAGAGCTGAGGTTACGGAGGTGACCATCCAGGATGGCTGCAGCGTCTGCGACAAAAAGCTCATGAATGCCAAGCTGCCAAAAGCTTGTCTGGTATGTGCCTTTGTAAAGGACGATGTGGTGGAGATTCCTAATGGTAATACTGTGCTGGCTGCCGGTGGCAGAGCTATTATCATTACTGAAAAACGGGAAACCACCAAGGTCTTAAAATATTTTTACAACTAAAACGCGAAATTTCAGCGTTAAAGGATAAACGATGGATAAACTGATTCCTTATCTTATGGGCAGGGCATTGCTCCTTTGCTCAGCCTGTATGGCAATTCCCTTTGCCTACAGCATATATCTCCATCATAGCTTTATGATGGGAGTATTTGGACAATCTATATGTATTACCCTGCTGACAGCAATATTGCTGATAAAAAAATCCACTAATCCGCCGGAATCACTGTCTGTGTACGGCGGTGCTATCTTTTTATGCGCAATTTGGGTCACCATAGGCTTTTTCGGCGGTCTTCCCTATTATTTCAGCCATTATTTGGGACCAATAGATGCCTTCGTGGAAAGCGTATCCGGCTTTACCACCACTGGCTATACCAATATTCTGTCCCTTCAGGATCCAGCCCTTATTCTGTGGCGCAGCATGACCCAATGGATGGGTGGTGGCATGATTCTCATGTTTATTGCCACTGTACTGCCTGCCATTACGGGAATGTTTGGCATCAGCTTTGCCATGCCAGTGGCCCTGAAAACCGGCATAGTAACCATCAACAGACTGCGGAAAAACACCCGCCGTCTCTCCATTTTCTACGCCCTATTAACTATTATCGGCGTATTCTTCTTCAGCATTGCGGGGCTTGGCACCTACGATGCCATTAATTTTGCCATGGTCACCATTTCCACCGGTGGCTGTTATTTTTCTGATGCCTACTTATACAATAACGTCTGGTTTGCCTCAGCTGCCATAGTAGGCCTTATAGCCGCAGGAGGCAATGTTATTATCTACTGGCAGGCCATTAAGCGCCGCCAGTATTCCATGCTGAAAAAAACTGTCCGCAATTCGGAGTTTCATATCTTCGTGCTGATTATTCTGGTAATCGGTCTGATTTGCGGCTTACATTTATATCACAATAATTACTACAATCTTTCTGACAGTCTGCTTTACGGCTTTTTCTCCGTGGCCCTGTATGCCGGCACCACCGGAGCCCCGCCCTTTGAGGTACTGACCTGGACAGACTTCGACAAGATGCTGCTTATCGTGGTGGCTTCCATCGGTGGCTGTATTGGTTCCCTGGCAGGAGGCTTTAAGATTCTCAGACTTATGATTCTCTTTAAATCCTGCGCCAACGAAATGACCAGAACCATTCACCCCGATATTATTATGACCATGAAAATCGACGGAGAAATCGTGCCTTCAAAGGTAATAAACAGAATTTTGGGCTTTTTCTTTATCGTATTTATCACCATTGCCATTTCCATTCTGGTTATTTCCGCAGCAGGACTGGATATGCAGCAATCCATGGATATTGCCATAGCCTGCATCACCAGTACAGGCCCCATTATGCTGTTTCATACCAGCCACAGTGAAATCTTGGCACTGCCGGTTATTGTAAAGCTATTCTGCTGCTTTTTGATGGTTCTGGGCAAGCTGGATATTTTTGCCTTTTTAATTCTTATTTTTGGCAGCCGCCAGCAGCTGCTGCATAAACACTGGTAGGGGGTGCAACATGAATTATCCGGTGATATACTATATGCTTAGCCGCCTGATGGTTGCCATGTCTGTCACCCTGCTGATTCCATTTTTTATGGCAATACAGCTTAATGAAAATAATGAGCTGGATTTTTTGGCTGCCATTTTATGCAGCCTTTCCCTGGCAGTATTTTTCAGTAACCGTGGAAAGATAACCACCAATGACATTAGTATCCGTGAAGGCATTGCCATTACGGGCCTCAGTTGGCTCTTTGCCTCCATAATAGCTTCCCTGCCCTTTTTGACGGGCCACTATATGCCCTTTGTGGATTGTCTTTTCGAGGGTGTATCGGGAATTACCGGCAGTGGTGCCTCGGTGGTAAAGGACATTCCGGGTCTGCCCACCAGTATTATGCTGTGGCGCAGTCTTACCCACTGGCTGGGGGGCTTGGGAATCATCGTAATTTTTATTGCCATTGTTCCCCAAACAGGCACCAAGAGCCTTAAAATGTTTGAGGTGGAAACCACTGGGCCTACAGAAACAAGGCCACTACCAAGGTTTAAGGATACCGCCCATGCCCTTCTAATAGTGTATATATTCCTTACCTTTTTGATTATTGCACTGCTGCTGTTATGCGGCTTCAGCTTTTCCGATGCAGTAAATAATGCCATGTCAGCCATTGCCACCGGTGGTTTTTCCACCAGAAATGAAAGCATTGGCTACTTTGACAATCTGCCAGCCGAGGTGGTGCTTACCATTGCCATGCTGGTGGGAGGAGGGAACTTCTCTCTTTATCTTATTGCCTGGAAGCAGGGGTACCGCAAAATCTTAAAGGACGGAGAATTCATCGCCTATATGGCCCTCTTTGGCTTCTTATCCTTGGCTATTACCACCAATCTGTTCGTTGCCATGGATATGAATCTATTTGAGGCCTTTCGTTACGCCTCCTTCCAGACTGCGGCCACCATCAGCACCACAGGCTTTTCCAACAGTGACTTTGACACATGGCCCGCCTTTTCCAAATACTGCCTGCTAATAGTAATGATTACTGGAGGCTGTGCCGGATCCACATCCGGGGGAATGAAGGTAGCCAGATTTCTGCTGCTGTTCAAAATGGTTCATTTTATTATTCAGGAAAAGCTCCACCCAAACCAGATTATTCACATGAAGTATGATACTGTAGAACGGCTGGATATTGTGGTAAACAGGGTTGGACGCTTCTTCTTCCTATACGTTTTTCTGGCTCTCATGGGTGCCCTGATTTTCACCATTGAGGGGCTGCCTATTATGGATGCCATTGTATTGGGCTTTTCCGCCATTGGAAATGCAGGAGTGGCCTTTGGTGCTGCCAACGACTTCAGCACCCTTAATGATTTGACAAAATACATCTGCTGTGGCCTGATGGTGGTAGGGCGACTGGAAATATTCCTGTTTTTGGTTATGCTTAAGCCATCCTT
>DFHJ01000134.1 GCA_002372665.1 Anaerovibrio lipolyticus | reverse complement strand
AATGCTCCTCCAAAAGTTTTTCCAAAGCTTCGCTATCATCTGCCACATGATTTATAAGACCTACATTCAAAGCATCCTCTGCCTCAATTGGAGTCCCAAGGAAGAACATTTCCCGGGCCTTATTGATTCCCAGCTGATTAATAAAATGAACCAGGCCGGAGGCGTTATATGGAATACCAATCTTGGCCGGGGTAATGGCAAAGGTGGAAGCCTTGGAGCTGACAATCATATCGCAGGATAGACATAAATCACAGGCACCTCCCCAAACTGTGCCATCCACACATGCAATAACCGGAATAGGCACATCCTGCACCTCTCGCAGCAGCTCCTCCATAGGCACATTAAAGGCCAATGGGTCACTGCCGTCTACAGGCAGCTCCTTGATGTCATGGCCTGCACTCCACACATTACGATTCACTTCTGCTTTTATGACAATACCAACACATTTCAAGGAATAGCTTTTTTTTATGGCCTCAATCAATTCCAGGCACATTTCTTCACTAAGACAATTATAATGCTTCCCATTCTGCATTTTAATATAAGCAATACGATCCTTTATTTCGGTACTTACCAGCATCTAATATTCCACCTTTCAAATATGATACTTGCTTTGATATAAACAAAACACTCCTCATTAAATATTTCGTCAAAAAAATTTAATCTCCTGCAAACTATGTAATAAAAAAGCCACCCGAAGGTGGCTGAAAAATCTCAAATATATCGTTTTAACAATACACCAATGCGACCTTTTTTGGTGGTTCCACGAACCTCAACCACCTCAAGCCGGCCACGGCCACGCATGGAGAGCACATCCCCTTCCTTCACGGACTGGGAAGCGTTTTTTACCTGCTGCCAATTAAGCTTCAGCTTATCTGCAGCAATATCAGCGGCAGCACGGCTACGGGATGAGCCATAGCCTGCTGCGGCAATTGAATCAACTCTAAGGGAGGCAACTGTAGCCCGAATTTCCTTGCAGCTCTCTTCCTTTGGTGTAATATTGGCCAGTTCATCTTCTACACAGGATACTCCGGTGCGACCAATCTGGGTAAGGTTATCTATGAGATAAGCTCCCATGGTTTTATCTGCCAAAATACGGGCTGTGGCACCACCCATGAGAATATCACCAATACGGTCACGTTCAATTCCCTGCCCCATAATGGAGCCTAAAACATCGCGGTGACCTATATGCTCATATTCACCATTCCATGTGGCCTTGACAACCACAATATCAAATCCCGGACTGCCACCGAAGGTTTCATCAACAAACATGGCCCGCTGGCGTTCAGCTCCCTGATACCCGCCATTAAATTCCAATCTGATACCCGGATAGTTGGCCACAACGGTCTCAGCAATCTCCTGGCCATAAAGGTCCAAAAAACCGCTAATACGGAACTTCTGACTGCGCAGTACCTGCTCGGCCATATCTACCAGCTTTACAGCAGTATCAGCGCCTTCAGTTCCTTTATAATACCTAATAATCTTTTCTTTTTGTTCAGAACCTGCCATACCTTAAATTATTTCCCCAATTCCTTTGAGCGTTCAGTAGCAGCAAGTACCGCATCAATAAGGGCACCACGTACCCCCTGCTGTTCCATTACACGAACGCCTGCAATAGTTGTTCCTGCCGGGCTGGTAACCTGGTCACGCAGCACATCAGGATGCTTTCCGGTTTCCACCACCATCTTTGCAGCCCCAAGCAATGTCTGAGCTGCCAACAAAATAGCGGTCTGACGTGGAAGACCTGCTGCCACGCCGCCATCTGCCATAGCATCAATCATAAGGAAGCCATAAGCGGGACCACTGCCAGAAAGGCCAGTAACCGCATCCATCATGCTTTCCTTAACCTCAACAGCCTGACCACAAGCATAGAGAATATCTCTAATGGCCTTGACAGTTGCTTTGCCGGAGGCACGCTCATTTCTGGCATAAGCGGACATACCCTCGCCAACTGCCAATGGTGTATTAGGCATGATGCGCACAATAGGATTAGATGGAAAATACTTCTCCAAGGTCTTAATAGGAAGCCCTGCCACAATGGAGCCCACCAAAACATCATCTGACACCTTGCCCTTCAATGATTTCATTACATCGGTAGCTACCTGAGGCTTAACAGCCAAAATCAATATGTCAAGCCCTGCATTTTTGACAAAATCATTGTCAGTGACAGCATTGACGCCATGCTTATCCTTTAGCTCCTGACATCTGTCTTCCCTGATTTCTGAAACAAATACATCCTTTGGAGCCAACGAACCATTAGACAATACTCCGGACAGGAGAGCCTCTCCCATTTCTCCGCCACCGATAAATCCAATTTTCATGTCAGACACCAGCCCTTCTTAGTTTAAATTTATTAAAATATCCATCATTTATTATTGTTATTTGGCTCCCATGGCATATTATTCAGGCCATGGTTCTGCTGACTTACAGCAATATTTACATTCTTTGGCGCAAAGAGCCATACATTGCGACTGATTTTATTTACAGCACCATCAATGGCATAGATTGTTCCACTGATAAAATCAATAATGCGGACAGCTGTAGGCTCCTCAACATTTTCCAAATTGATTACAACAGGCCGCTTTTCCTTTAGGCAGTTGGCAATCTGCTGACAATCATCAATATTCTTTGGATTAATAACAACTACCTTCATCATGGTATTGGCCATGGCGGCAGCCGCTCCTCCTTCACGGATGGATACAGAATCAGACCCCATATTTATCACCTTTCTATCATGCATACTACGGCGGGAACCAAAGCTGACCGGTTCAGCAGGCTTGGCTCTCGGAGGCACCGGTCTGTCCACTTCTTCCTCCTCAACAGTATCCAAAAGCACTTCCTCCTCATCTGTGTCCTTAATGCCAATCTTTTCCAAAAAAGAATCTATCTTACCCACAGGATGTTCCTCCTCAATTAAATATCAAGCTACACCTCAGTATTGTCTTGGCCCAAAAATTCCGGTTCCAACCCGAACCATGTTTGAGCCCTCCTCAACGGCAATCTGATAATCATGAGTCATACCCATTGACAAATATATTATATTCGCTGTCCGGAAGTTCATTTCCTTCACGCGATTATAAATTTCGTACATTTTTGCAAATAAAGGACGACAATCCTCCACATTCTCATAGTTTGGAGCAATACACATCAGTCCCATGAGCTGAAGGTTCGGCATTTCATCCACTTTATAAAGCAGTTCCTCCATATCCTCGGCATATATTCCAGACTTGGAAGCCTCCTTGGCAAGATTCACCTGGACCAAAACCTTTTGAATTTTGCCAATATTGGCAGCAGCATTATTTATGGCTTCTGCCAGATGCAACGAGTCCACAGAATGAATTATATCAAAAATTTTAACTGCCTGCTTGGCCTTGTTAGTCTGGAGATGACCTATAAGATGCCAGGTCACATCCCTGTCCAGAGTTTCAAACTTCTCCTTGGCTTCCTGGATGCGGTTTTCTCCAATATCAGTAATTCCAGCATCTATGGCTTCACGCATAGCATAAATGTCATGATTTTTGGTAACGGCAATCAGAAGAACCTCCTGAGCCTTGTCAAAGCTCCTTTTGGCCTTGGCTGCCTCAATATTATCCTTAACCTCTCTCAACTTCTCCGATATCATATAATCACCCTTTATAAGCACCTCATCCACCGCTCCAAGCTGCATGAGCGGTCCCCCTTCCCCTCCAGGGGAAGGCAATTATTTTATGGACAGCACCGCTGCTATCCGCCCTGTCCTGCCCTTGTCGGCACGATAGGAGAAAAACTGACGATGATTGCAGGCGGTGCACACGCCGGCTACATCAATATTTTCCGGCTTTAGTCCAGCCTTTATTAGCTGAAGCTCGTTGGCCTTCCACAAATCAAGATGCTGTCCACCCTTTTCATCAATGATTATTTTATCATAAAAATCAGGAAAAGCATCCCTAAATTGCTTTATAACTTCCGTTCCCACTTCATAACAGCAAGGCCCGATGGCTGGTCCAATACCCGCCAGAAGCTTCTCCGGCTTTGAACCATACTCCTTTACCATCAGCTCCACGGTTCTGGCAGCTATTGAAGCCACTGTACCTCGCCAGCCCCCATGAGCCACACCAATAGCCTTTTGTACGGGGTCTGCTATAAGAATCGGCGTACAGTCCGCAAAGAAAAGCATCAATGGAACACGCGGCTCATCAGTAATGAGGCCATCCGCATCCTTTATGGATTCCTCAAAATTATACATTCCGCTGCCCGCCTGGGCTTTGGTAATTTTAACCACCTTGCTTCCATGAACCTGCTGACAGGTGGTCCCCTGTCCCTTAGGAAGCTCCAGTCCTTCAAAGAATATATCCCGATTTCGTCTTACATCGTTAAGCTCATCCTCCACATGAAGACCTAGATTCAGAGTTTCAAAGGCACCTTTGCTGACACCTCCATGTCTTGTGGAAATACCATGAACAAACAAATCCTCCGGAAAAATGGAGAATTTTCCTATCCACAGATTCTTCAATTTGCCTGATACAAGGGAAAAACTCATATAATATCACACCGCTTTTGCGTAAATCTATTTACATACCCCACAGCGTTTACAGCCGTCAAAGCACTGAAGCGTGTGCTTTGGCTTTTCCTGCTGTGACTCTATTAATTCTTTTTTTAAATAATCCTTGGTAAAGCCCATATCAAGTATATCCCATGGAAGGATATTGTCAAAGGATACAGGATGACTTACCAAATCCTCCATAGACAGCTTATGGCTTTTTAATACAGATTTCATGGCCTTGCTGCCACCATTTTCATAGGCTTCCAAAAGATATTGGCCCGTTTTTCTGTTCCCCCTGGCCAAAACCGCCTGAACATAAGCATCCCGTGGGGACTCAGCAATGACCTCAATATTATGACGCTTCCTCAGAGCATTGGTTATTTCCTTTAGAGCACCCTGAATATATTTTATTGGCGCCATAGGAGACCATTGAAATGGAGTAAAGGGCTTGGGAATAAATGGATTTATACTTAGGGTAAGACGTCCTGTGGCCCCCTTTTCTTCCATAAAATCCTTCAGCTTTAAGACCATATCTATGATGCCCTGAATATCCGATGGTTCTTCTCCTGGAAGACCAATCATAATATACAGTCTAAAATTTCGTATACCAGCCTTGATTCCCATGCTCATGGCATTCAAGAGATGTTCCTCCTCAATGCCCTTATTTATAACAGCCCTCATGCGGGTACTGCCAGCCTCCGGAGCCATGGTCAAGGTCTTCAAGCCACTGGCAGCAAGTGAGTCCACCAGCTCCTGGGTAACGGAATCTGCCCTAAATGAAGCCACCGACATACTAAGTCCATCCCCAAGGATTTCCCTACAAAGCTGATCTATTTCAGGATAATCAGAAATTGCTGCTCCCATCAATCCTACACGGCGCCCCTTTTCCTTGGCCGCCACCAGCATTTTCTCAATGGCTTCCAATGAGCGATTGCGGGGTCTTCTAAAGCAATAGCCAGCCATACAGAAGCGGCAATGACGGCCGCAGCCTCTGGCAATTTCCACCAAATGAAGGTTAAATTCCGTATTTTCTGTATAAATTGCCGTCTCACCGGGATATTCATCGAGGTTTTCCTGCCACTGACGGCATATCCTTTCCGGAGCATCAGCTACTGGTTTTATCTGAGTATCATACCCATCCTGTCCATAGCTGACTTCATAGCGTGAAGGCACATACACTCCTGGTATTTTTGCCAAAATCGAAAGGATTTCTTCCTTGGAACAGCCCTCACATCTTGCCCTGTTATATGTATCCATAAAGGTGGGCATAACAGCCTCTCCTTCGCCAATAATAAAGGCATCCACAAAAGGACTCATAGGCTCGGGATTAAATGTGGCACAAGGGCCACCGGCTATAATCAGAGGATCCATTTCCCCACGCTCTGTGGCCAACAGCTTTATCTTTCCCAGCTCCAGCATCCTTAAAATGTTGAAATAATCCATTTCAAAGGACATAATAAAGGCCACAATATCAAAGGAGGAAACAGCACTTTGGGTTTCCATGGTCATAAGCTGGACCTTATGCTTTATATACTCATCCTGCTGGCGTTTTTCCGGCAGAAAGCCCCGCTCACAGGCAGTATCATCACGCTGATTTAGCAATCTGTATACGATATGAAGGCCCAGATTGGACATACCTACAAAATAGGAATTTGGATACAACAAAGCCACCCTGGTTCTGCCACCAGCGTGATAAATATAGTATCCAGATTCTTCTGCCAGCATATTTTTGAGCTGTTCCTTCAATCTCCAGGACAAGTATTTTCCTCCATCTTAATCGTATTAATCAATTTTATTATCATCGTCTGCCAAAAGCACATCCAGCTCATGGCGGAAGCTGTTTATATCAGAAAATTTCCTATATACTGAGGCGAATCTGATATATGCTACCTGGTCAAAATTTTTTAGATGCTTCAGCGTCATTTCGCCAATAGCCTTGGATGGAACCTCCTGCTCAAATTCCCGATGTATGTCCTGCTCAATATCGTGAGCAAGAATCATCACACTTTCCAGCGATTTATCCCGCTTATCACAGGAGCGTATAAGACCGTTCAACAGCTTGTTGCGATCAAATACCTGACGACTGCCATCGTGCTTTACAACCATCAGGGGCAGCTGCTCCACTGTCTCGAAGGTAGTAAATCTTTTGCCACAATGAGGGCAGCCCCGTCGCCTTCTGATGGCACGACCATCATCCACTGCTCTGGAATCTATTACCCTGCTATCCTCTTTATTACAAAATGGGCAAAGCATTACTGCACCTTCCTTCTAACCTTACGCGTGTTGCCATTTTTATTGCTTGTTTTTTTGCTGTTCTTATTTCTGCTCTCTTTATGAAATGTGCCTTTATTCATTGTATCCTTACGCGATACAGCTTTACCGCCCTTTTCCGGACGAATAAGACAATTCGGACCATAGCCAATGAGGTCAAGCCGCTTTGCCTTTTCCAATGCTTTTTTGACAAGGTCATAATTTCTTGGAAGCCAGTATTGCATCAAGGCACGCTGCATAGCCTTGTCCTCAGGCTTTTTGGCACTATACACCTTTTCTCCGGTCATAGGATTTATGCCGCTGTACCACATACAGGTGGAAAGGGTGCCAGGAGTTGGAATAAAGTCCTGAACCTGCTCCGGATGATATCCCATTTCCTTGATAAACACCGCCAGCTCAATGGCATCCTCCAGTGTACAGCCAGGGTGACTGGACATGAAATAGGGCACCAAAAACTGTTTTTTACCCAGTTTTTTGTTCATGCGATTGAAACGCTCCACAAACCGCACATAGATATTGCGGGAGGATTTCCCCATAATACGGGTAACTCTGTCAGATATATGTTCAGGAGCAATCTTTAGCTGACCACTGATATGATGTTCGCAGAGCTCCTGCAAAAAATCATCCTTGGCCAGCATCAAATAATCGAAACGTATTCCAGAGCGGATAAATACCTTCTTGATACCTGGAATTGCCCTGACTTTACGAAGCAGCTCCATATATCCACTGTGATCCACAATAAGATTACGGCACACATCAGGGGACAGACACTGCTTTCCATGACAGGTGCCCCGCTCCAGCTGCATGTCACAGGAGGTGCGATGAAAATTGGCGGTAGGACCACCTAAATCGTGGATATATCCCTTAAAATCAGGCAATTTGGTAAGTATTTTAGCCTCGCGGATAATGGATTCATCGCTGCGACGCTGGATAATTCTGCCCTGATGGGAAATAATAGCACAGAAATTGCAGCCACCAAAACACCCTCTATGGGCAGTAATGCTGAATTTAACCTCTGCATAGGCTGGTACTCCCCCGTCCTTATCGTAAATAGGATGCCATCTGCGCTCATAGGGCAAATCATATATTTCGTCCATTTCCTCCACTGAAAGAGGCATGGCTGGTGGATTCTGAACAATACACCAATCGCCATTTTGCTGGGCCAGCTTTTTCCCTCTAAAAGCGTCCTGCTCCAAATACTCGGTTTTAAATGCCTCGGCAAACTTCTCCTTGCTGGCTCGTACCTCGTCATAAGAAGGAATTGGCGTAAAATCCCAAATATAGTCAAAATTGGGCACCCTAAAACAGGTACCCTGAACATCCTGAATATTCTGTATTTCAACGCCTTGATGGAGCTGTGCAGCTATATCTATAAGCTGTTTTTCACCCATGCCATATACCAGAATGTCAGCACCGCTCTCCGCCAAAATTGACTGGCGAATCTGATCTCCCCAGTAATCATAATGGGCAAAACGCCTAAGGCTGGCTTCAATGCCACCAATAATAATCGGAACCTCATTTCCCCAGCACCTTCTCAGCATCTGGGTATACACCACCACTGCCCTTTCCGGGCGGTGACCAGCCTTACCTCCAGGAGAATAGGCATCCTGATGGCGAACCCTCTTGGCCGCAGTAAATCTATTCAGCTGTGAATCCAGGTTTCCACTTGAAACAAGAAAGCCCAGCCTAGGTTTCCCAAGGCGGGCAAAAGCTTTGATATTGTGCCAATCTGGCTGGGGGATAATCCCCACCTTGTAACCATGCTTTTCCAACAGACGACATAATATGGCCGGGCCAAAGCTGGGATCATCCACATAGGCATCGCCTGATACGAACACAAAATCCAGCTGTTGCCAGCCCCGAATTTCCATATCCTCTTTTGATATTGGTAAAAAGCTCATTAAATCACACCATCAACAACTTGAATCATTTGGCATTCTTATTTGATTTGGCAGTATCAGCCTTGGCACCGTCACTCTCCTTGGTCATAAGGCGCTCCACTACCTGACCCTTGCTACCAAGAACACCCAGGCTCTTTCCGTTCCAAGTAAGCTCGATAGCTCCAGCATTACCAGCAACGAGCTCAACCTTGTCATTACCCTTCCAGGACATCTCCTTGCCACTATCCACAGTGCCTTCAAATACTTCCTTGCCGTCAGTCTTAACTGAAATCCAGCATGGATCGGTAAATTTCGCAGAAACCTCGACGGAATCATACTTTTTTTCAACAACAGGAGGTTGCTCCTGCTGCTTGTTCACAACCTTTTCTGTCTTTACAGTAGGCTTAGACTTCTCCTGAGCTGGGTCGTCACTGAAGGCATAATATACACCGCCTAAGAATACCACCATCATGGCCAGAAGAATCATGAACTTTCTGGAGCCCCCCTTTTCCTCGGTACGCTCACGATAATCATTGCCAGAGGAAAAGAGATTGCCCCCCTCGCTGCCAGAAGCAGAATATGAAGAAGATTTTACAGTAATGGTGCGCTGTGGCACATCATCATAGTAAGTCTCCTGAGGGCGCTGGTCAACTGGCTGAACAGGAACATCAATATTTCTCTCGGAATTAAACTGCTGTAATAATGGATCACTGTCCATATTTAGGGCCTTGGCATAATTGCGGATAAAGCCCTTGGTATATACATCACTTGGCAGGTGATCATAATCACCCTTCTCTATTGCTTCAATATATAAAGACCTGATACTGGTCTCATTCTCTATATCTTTAATTGTTAGCCCTTGCTTTTCTCGTTCTCTCCTAAGGATATCTCCCAGCATGTTCTAACCTCCTACATAAAAACTCTACTATATTATACATGGTAAAGATTTTATACTCAATAGGACAATTCTATTTTTTGAAAATAAACAAAAATAAAGAAAAGGACCCGCATTGACATGCGAGTCCCAATTGTAATACTTACCCATTGCTTTCCCTTACAAGGTCAGCCAAAGTTATGGAGTTAAGCACATCATTTACCTTATCACTTATATGTGACCAAACATTTCTACGGCCACAGCCCTCTGCCTTTTCACAGGGAGCCAGCATACAGTCGGCAAAAATAACAGGCCCCTCCATAGTGACAATAATCTCACCTATGGTTATATCCTCTGGAGCCTTGGCCAGCATATAGCCACCCTGGGCACCGCGAACGCTTTTTACAAAGCCGGCTTTCTTCAATGCCCCCATAAGCTGTTCCAGGTAATTGTCAGAGATGCCCTGATTCTCGGCAATAGTCTTAACCGTAATGGACCCCTTACCATACGCCATAGCTAATTCGTGCATAGCAATTACACCATAACGGCCCTTACTCGATAATCTCATAAAATCACCTCAAACATACTTAAAATTGGATGAGCCTAAACTCTTTAATCAGCTGAAGCAGAATAGCAGCTGTTCTGTCCACACCGTATTTACTGGACTTGATTGTAATATCATAGCTGGCGCCAATACCATATTGAGCATCAGAAAATTTACGGCAATGCTCCGTTCTCAGCTTGGCGTGCTTCTTTATCTCTTCCATTGCCTGCTGATAATCAATTTTTGCCTTGCGCATAACACGTTTGGTCCGTTCAATCTCGTCAGCAGTAATGAAAATGTGCAAAGAATTTTTATGATTCTGCAACACATAGTTGGCCAGGCGCCCCACAATAACGCATGAATCCTTGGAAGCAATTTCCTGGATAACCTGGGCCTCAATTTTATACACTTGCTCCTGTGTAAGCTCCTCATCC
>DFHJ01000115.1 GCA_002372665.1 Anaerovibrio lipolyticus | reverse complement strand
GATATGGCTGACTTGGTAACGGAAATGAAGCTCATAAAGCATCCTTACCAAAAGGGCATCAAGGCACAAAAGGGCATAGAGTTTTAAAAAATCAGATAGGGCTAAATGAATCAATTATCAGTTTTAAACGCGTTTGAAATATGATAAAATATGCGTATGTGTGTAGCTTGGTAAACAAGCTTTAGAATCAAATATTTAGGCAGGTGTATATTTATGAGATCAGATGTTGTAAAAAAAGGCGCCACCCGTTGCGCCCATCGTTCCCTGTTTAATGCCATGGGCTTTGGCCCAGAGGATTTGAAGAAGCCATTGATTGGTATCTGCAATTCCTTTAATGAAGTAATTCCAGGTCATATTCATCTCAAAGAGATTGCTGAAGCAGCCAAGCTGGGGGTAGCCGCAGCCGGCGGTACTCCTATGGAGTTCCCTGCAATCGGTGTTTGCGATGGTATCGCCATGGGACATACAGGCATGAAATACTCACTTGCCAGTCGTGAGCTGATTGCTGACTCCATTGAGGCAGTGGCTATGGCAACCGGCTTTGACGGATTGGTTTTGATTCCAAACTGTGATAAGGTTGTTCCGGGTATGCTTATGGCAGCAGCCCGTCTTAATATTCCTTGTATCGTTGTAAGCGGTGGCCCTATGCTGCCAGGCCGTTATCATGGCAAGGACATAAGCGTCAGCCAGTCCTTTGAGGCTGCAGGCGAATTTGCGGCTGGTAAAATCAGCGAGGAGGATATGACAGCTATCGAGGCAGTGGCTTGCCCTGGCTGTGGCTCCTGTGCCGGTCTGTTTACTGCAAATACTATGAATTGTCTCACTGAGGCCCTGGGCATGGGACTCCCGGGAAATGGTACTATTCCAGCTGCTTACACAGGGGCCCGCAGACTTTTGGCAAAGCGTGCTGGTGAGCGTATTTTGGAGCTGGTAAAGAAGGACATCAAACCACGGGATATTTTGACCCAAGAGGCCTTTGAAAATGCCATTACTGTGGATATGGGTATCGGCGGTTCTTCCAACACCGTACTTCACCTCACTGCTATTGCCCATGAGGCCGGTATTGACCTGCCTGCCCAGAAATTTGATGAAATCAGCCACCATACACCATATATTGCCTGTCTGAGTCCTGCCGGACATCATCATATTGTTGATTTAAACGAGGCTGGTGGTATTTCAGCCGTAATGAAGGAGCTGTCAAAGAAGGGGATTATTCATACGGACGCCCTTACTGTTTGTGGCACTGTGGCAGATCGTATTGCCAATGCAAGGATTTTGCGTCCAGATGTAATAAAAACAGTTGATGAGCCTTATCGTCCAGAGGGTGGTCTGGCAATTCTGTCAGGAAACCTCTGCCCTGAAAATGCCGTTGTAAAGGCTTCTGCTGTTGCTGAGGATATGCTGGTATATTCCGGCAAGGCCAAGTGCTACAGCTCTGAGGAGGATGCTGTAAACGCCATTATGGATGGTGATATTCACGATGGTGATGTAGTGGTTATCCGCTACGAAGGCCCTAAGGGTGGTCCTGGAATGCAGGAAATGCTGAATCCTACTGCGGCTATTGTGGGTCGTGGCCTGAAGGTTGGCCTTATTACTGATGGCCGGTTCTCCGGAGCCAGCCGTGGTGCCTGCATTGGCCATGTATCTCCAGAGGCTATGGCAGGCGGTCCTATCGCCCTTATTGAGGACGGGGACATTATTGATATTGATATTCCAAATCGCAAGCTGGAGCTTCGTGTAGACGATGAAACCCTTGCCAAGCGTAAGGCTGCATGGGTTAAGCCAGAGCCAAAAATCAAGCACGGCTATCTGGCACGCTATGCTAAGCTCACCACCTCTGCCTCCAGGGGGGCTGTGGTGACAGCTGATTAAATTTTGAGGTTATATAATGCACATTGTTCTTATTGAGCCGGAAATTCCCGGCAACACCGGTAATATAGCACGTCTTTGTGCGGCTACTGGTATTGAGCTTCATTTGGTGAAGCCATTGGGCTTCTCCATTGATGATAAACACTTAAAGCGGGCTGGTCTTGACTATTGGGATATGGTGAAGGTTCATGTCCATGAAAACTTTCAGGAGGTTCTGGATAAATATCCGGAAAATAACTTCCATTATTGTACCACCAAGGCTCCTAGAGCCCATTCCGAAGCCACCTTCCAGCTGGATGATATGTTGGTTTTTGGCAAGGAAACCGCTGGTATCCCGGAGTCCATTTTAAAGGCAAACTGGGAAAAGTGTATTCGTATTCCCATGATAGAAGGTGCCCGTTCACTGAATCTGTCCAATTCTGCGGCTATTGTGGCTTATGAAGCCATGCGCCAGCTGGATTATGTAAATCTTCAGCAGGTTGGACCAGGACCAAGAACTTGACACGTTGACCCCTCATCCGAGCACTTCGTGCCCACCTTCCCCCCAAGGGGAAGGCATGGTTAGTAGGTACTAAATTTTTGTGCTTGCAAAAGTTGACTAATTATCGTTTTTACCTTCAGATGAAGACGATAACTTGATGAAGGCTGTTCTCTTAAGGGAGGCCAGTATAAAAGCCTTCCCCTCTGGGGAAGGTGGCAGCCGATAGGCTGACGGATGAGGTCATTACCATATTATTTAGGAGGATTATTTTAAATGAGTATTTATGTTGTAGGACACAAGAATCCAGACACCGATTCCATCTGCGCTGCTATTTCCTATGCAGCTTTAAAGCAGGCTATGGGGGAGGATGCAACTGCCATCCGTTGCGGTGAAATCAATAAGGAAACCCAGTACGCACTTGATTATTTCGATGTGGCTGCTCCAATTTTGGCAACCAAGGTCGAGGCTGGTCAGAAGGTTATTCAGGTGGACCACAATGAGGTGGGCCAGGCTATCGACGGTCTTGCTGATGCTGAGCTTATTGAAATCGTTGACCATCATCGTTTCGGTGGTCTGAACACTGCTGGTCCAATCTATGTTCATACTGAGCCAGTTGGCTGTACTTCCACAATTATTGCCAATATGTTCTGGGACAAGAACATCAATATTCCAAAGGACATTGCAGGTCTTCTTCTTTCTGCGATTATGTCCGATACAGTCCTTTATAAGTCTCCAACCTGCACTGACAAGGATCACGATGCTGCTGAGAAGCTGGCTGAGATTGCAGAGGTTGACCTTCACGAGTATGCTATGGCTATGCTGAAGGCCGGTGCCGGCGTTGGTGACAAGACTCCTGCGGAGATTGCCAAGACAGATTCCAAGCCATTCAGCTTTGGCAGCTACAAGGCTCTGGTAAGCCAGATTTCTGTTATGGACACTGCTGAGGTTCTTGATATGAAGGCTGATATTACCGCTGCCATGAAGGATATTTGCGATAAGGAAGGCTATAATCTGATTATGCTTATGGTTACTGACATCATTGAGGAATCCACTGATCTGGTATTCTATGGTGAGCCTAAGAAGTTGATTGCAGATGCCTTCAAGCAGGATGCTTCCGGTGATTGCATTCATCTGCCAGGGGTAATGTCCCGCAAAAAGCAGATTGTACCTCCTCTTACCGAGGCTGCTGCAAAATTCTAAGTGATTTTTACCCCTTCAGCATGGCTCTATTGCCTAAATAGACCCTGAAGGGGTTATTTCTTTTTTGATTAACAACTAGGAGGATAACCTTGGATATATTCAGTGGATTAAATCCCGCCCAAAGGGAAGCGGTGGAATGCCTTGAAGGACCACTTTTGATAATGGCGGGAGCAGGCTCCGGAAAAACCAGAGTTCTGACCCATCGTATTGCAAACCTTTTAGCCCATGGAGTATCTCCATACAGCATTTTGGCCATTACCTTTACCAATAAGGCAGCAGCTGAAATGCGTGAGCGTGTTGACCGCATGATTGGTGCAGGTTCAAAGGATATCTGGCTCAGCACCTTCCATAGCTTTTGTGCGCGGATTTTACGCCGTGAGATAGAGGCTACGGGAATATACCAGAAAAATTTTGTTATATATGATGCCAGCGATACTCAGTCTATGATTAAAAAGTGTCTTAAAGAGCTGAATCTTGATGACAAGCAGTATTCCCCAGGAGCTGTTCTGGGGGCTATTTCCAATGCCAAAAATCAGATGATGGGTCCGGTGGCCTTTGCCCAGCACGTTCGCATAAATGGTACATTTTACGACCAGAAGGTGTCCGAGGTTTATACCCTTTATCAGAGCAAGCTCCGTTCCAATAATGCTCTTGATTTTGATGACCTGCTTTTGGTTGCTGTATCCGTACTGGAGGAAAACGAGGAAATAAGAACCCGTTATCAGCGCCGTTTCAGGTACATTATGGTGGATGAGTATCAGGATACCAATGGGGCCCAATATGAGCTGACCAAGCTGCTGGCCGGTGGTCATCACAACCTCTGCGTTGTGGGTGATGCGGATCAGTCCATTTATGGCTGGCGTGGTGCGGATATGCGTAACATTCTTAACTTTGAAAGTGATTATCCTGAGGCCCGCACCATTATGTTGGAGCAGAATTACCGTTCTACCAAGAAAATTTTGGCAGCAGCCAATGCAGTTATAGAGCATAACCCTAACAGAAAGAAAAAGGTGCTGTGGACGGACAACGCCGATGGAGACCCTATCACCACATATTTGGCTTCTGATGAGCGGGATGAGGCCAGATTTATTCTGGACAACATCGTAAAGCAGAATACCATTTTCAACACCCCTTATGGTGATATGGCAGTGCTCTACCGAACCAACGCTCAATCCCGAGTGCTGGAGGAAGCCTTTATGCGTCAGGGGATGCCATATACTATTGTAGGTGGCCTGAAATTCTATGAACGTATGGAAATCAAGGACATCCTCGCCTATATGCGCGTGTTGTCAAATCCTTTTGATTCTGTTAGTCTTCAGCGTATTATCAATGTGCCACGTCGCGGTATAGGTGAGACTTCCATTAATAAATTGCTGGCTTATTCCAATGAAAAGAAAATTACTCTCTTTGAGATAATTGCCAATCCTGATACCTTAAATGAAATTCCTGGTCTAACTGCGAGGACCAAGAATCCGTTGGGGGCTTTCTCCATGCTTTTGCTGGACCTGATGAACAAGCAGGAAAGTATGTCAGTATCCCAGCTTATGGAGGAGATTATTGATAAGACTGGCTACATTGAAGCACTAAAGGCGGATAAGAAGAAGGGAGAGGAGAATACCTCCCGCATAGAAAATGTTCGGGAATTTGTGGGTGTAGCCAAGGATTTTGAAAAGACGGAAACCGAAACCAGCCTCTTTAATTTCCTTGAGCATATTTCCCTGATTACTGATCTTGATAATGCCGTTGAGGCCACTGACAGGGTTACCATGATGACCCTTCATGCAGCCAAGGGCTTGGAGTTCCCGGTAGTATTTATTGCCGGAATGGAGGAAGGCATGTTCCCGCATTCCAGAACCTTGGACAGCCCAGAGGAACTGGAGGAGGAGCGTCGCACCTGCTATGTGGGCATAACCCGCGCAGAGCGTAAGCTGTTTTTGACCTACGCCTCCATGCGTACAATTTATGGTCAGACCAGAGTTTATGATCCATCCCGCTTTTTGGAGGAAATTCCGCCTCAATACAAGGAGGAGCTTTCTGCCAGAGGACATAGAAGCTTTGGTGGCAGCAGCTTTGGAAATAGCTATGTTGCCTATGGTAATGATAGGGGCCAAGGCAGCTCCTATATGCCGAGATTCTCCCAGGGAAGCAGCAATGCTGGACGACAGGGTCAGTCCATGTCTGCTATGGATGCCCTTAAAACTGTTCGTGGTGCCACTGGACCTGCCCGAATCGTCACCAACAGCAATAATTCTGCCACAGCAACCACCAACAGACCATCCGGCCTTATTAAGCCAGATACAAGTGTTGAGTGGAAAGCCGGTGATAAGGCGGCACATAGCAAGTTCGGTACAGGTACCGTGATATCTATATCTGGCAGCGGGGAAAACACGGAGCTTCAAATAGCATTTCCAAATCAGGGGGTCAAGAGGCTGGTACTGAAATACGCCCCTATTAAGAAAGTGTAAATATTTAAAGAAGGCTTAATATGGACATTAAAGAAATAAAAAAAGAGCTGGCTGCTCTTAGAAAAGAAATTAAATATCACAGTAATCTGTACTACAACAATGATGCTCCTGAGATTTCCGACTACGAGTTTGACCAGCTGATGCTAAAGTTAAAGAAGCTGGAGGCGGAATATCCTGAGCTTATTACCAAAACCTCCCCAACCCAGATGGTGGGGGGCGTAGCCAAGCGCGAGGCTGGTGTTCTGGTGGCCCACGATGTACCAATGCTGTCCTTGCAGGATGTTTTTTCCAAGGAGGAGGTTACTGATTTTGTAACTTCCCTGCAGGAACAGCTGGATAACCCGGAGTTTGTGGTAGAGGAAAAAATTGATGGTCTATCTCTGGCCCTTCGCTACCGTGACGGTGAGCTGACCCAGGCCATAACCCGTGGCGATGGTGTTGTGCAGGGTGAGGATGTGACGGAAAATGCCAGAGTTATTAAGGATATTAAGCAGAAGCTGAAGGAAAAGGTGCCATATTTTGAAATTCGTGGCGAAGTGTATATGAGCCGTGAAGCCTTTGAAAGGGTGAACGAACGTCAGGAGCTGCTGGGTATGAAAACCTTTGCCAACCCTCGTAACTGTGCAGCGGGAACCCTTAGACAGCTGGACAGCCGCATTACAAAAGAACGAAATCTGTCCATGTTCGTGTTCAATCTTCAGACAGCAGAAGGCATTGAATTCGGCACCCACACTGAAGCCTATGAATTTATGAAGAAGCAGGGTATCAAGGTAATTCACAACTATCGTGTTTGTCATACGGCTGAGGAAGTGCTGGCGGCCATTGATGCCATCGGTGAATCCCGTGGTGAGCTGGAATACGACATCGACGGCGCTGTAGTAAAGCTGAATAGTCTGGCTCAGAGAGAACAGCTGGGAGCTACATCCAAGGTACCACGTTGGGCTGTAGCCTATAAATATCCTCCAGAAGAAAAAGAAACTGTTTTAAAGGATATAGAGCTGTCTGTAGGCCGTACTGGTCGCATTACTCCAACAGCCATCTTTGAGCCGGTGCAGCTTTGCGGTACAAAGGTGGAGCGTGCCACCCTTCATAATCAGGATTATATTGATGATCTGGATATCTGTATCGGGGATACTATCAGAGTATTCAAATCAGGGGAAATTATCCCAAAGGTTCGCAGTGTGGTCAAAGAAAAGCGTCCTTCCGGGACTGTGAGATTTACCATTGGCAATATATGTCCTGCCTGTGGAGCAAGGGCCATTAGAGAGGAAAATACCTCGGATATTAAGTGTATCAACCCATCCTGCCCAGCCCAGCTGGAAAATCATATTATCAATTTTGTCAGCCGTGACGCCATGAACATAAAGGGGATTGGTGAGCAAAATATAAAGGCACTTATTGAGGCTGGTTATATTAAGGATATTGCCGATATTTTTGTGCTGAAAAATCATCGAGATGAACTGATTGAAAAGGGGATTATCGGTAAGGAAAAGAACACAGACAAGGTGCTGGCAGTTATTGAAGAATCCAAGAACAACGAGCCTCAGCGACTTCTGACAGGCTTCGGCATCTCCGGTATCGGCAAGGCGGCAGCCAGGGAGCTTATACTGCATTTTGGAAGTATTGATGCGCTGGCAAAAGCTGATTTTGAGGAAATAATGAAGGTTCGTGATATTGGCGAAATCAGCTCTAAGGCAATATATGATTATTTTAGGGACAAGGTAAATATTGATATTATTAATCGACTAAAGGAGCAGGGGGTAAATATGGTACTGGAGGATACTGGTATAGTCAGCGATATTTTGGCTGGCAAAACAGTAGTGGTAACTGGTACATTGCCGACTCTTAGCCGAAATGATGCCAAATCCCTTATCGAAGCCAATGGAGGCAAGGCGGCTGGCAGTGTTTCCAGGAAAACAGACTATGTTTTGGCAGGAGAAGCTGCCGGAAGCAAGCTCACAAAGGCCCAGGAGCTTGGTATTCCCGTAATTGATGAGGCTGAATTCCTAAAAATGATAGGACAGTAGCTTGTATGAAGAAAAATCAAAATTCATTAAAAAAATATATTGTGGCGGATAAATATGGCGATATGGCTGTGGAGGATTATTTAAAATCAGTAATGAAGGTATCCTCCCGCAATCGTCAGCGTCTATTTCGTTCCAAGAATGTATTTGTAAATGGACGCTCTATTCATTCAAAGCAGCGTATTAAGGGTGGCGATATGGTTGCTATCCGCCTGTTTGCCGATGATACCTTTGGGGTAAAGCCACAAATTGGACCAGTGGATGTTCTTTACGAGGACGATGCTGTAATTGTTTTGAACAAGCCTGCAAATATGCTGGTACATCCAACAGGGCAGACGGACAGCTTCACTCTGGCCAATTTTTTGGCGGGATATTTTCAAGATAAGGGACAGACTATTACCATTCGTCCTTTGCACCGCCTTGACCGTGACACCACTGGGTGTGTACTGTTCGCCAAGAAGCCGGAATACCAGACTAAGCTGGAGGCGCAGCTTAAAGCAAATACCATGCACCGCATTTATAATGCCATAGTAACTGGTAAAGGCATATTGGAGGAATATCCTGATGGTCGTATCGAAAAGAATATTGGCAAGGTTCCGGGGATGTCCAACCGCCGTCGTGCTGATGACAAGGGGCAGCCAGCAGTAACCCATTTTAAGCTGGTGGAGGAAATTGGCCCCAATACCCTTTTGGAGTTGTGGCTGGAAACTGGACGCACACATCAGATAAGGGTGCACATGGATTTTGCAGGACATCCGGTGCTGGGGGATAAAATGTATGGCACTCCGTCCAGACTGATTAATCGTCAGGCCCTTCATGCCGCTGCTATTCAATTTAAGCATCCCGTTACAGGCGAAAATGTGGAGGTTACAGCACCTATGCCTATGGATATGCAGGAATGCATAGAAAAGCTGACGGCCTTCTGGGATTAAAATTGCTTGTTTTATTTATTACTAAGGATTATGAAG
>DFHJ01000053.1 GCA_002372665.1 Anaerovibrio lipolyticus | reverse complement strand
CATGCTTATAGCCGATTTGGGGATATTTACCCTTGCAAAAAAATATGCCCCGGATACGGACATCCACATCAGCACCCAAGCCAACAATACCAACTGGGTTACCGTAAACACCTGGGCAGATATGGGAGCTTCCCGTGTAGTGCTGGCCAGAGAAATGTCCTTGGGGGAAATCAGAACAATTCGTGAAAAATGTCCTGTGGAGCTGGAGATGTTCGTTCATGGTGCCATGTGTATTTCCTATTCCGGTCGCTGCCTTATGAGCAACTATATGACGGGCCGTGATGCCAATCGTGGCAGCTGTGCCCAGGCCTGCCGCTGGAAATATGCCCTGGTGGAGGAAAAACGTCCTGGCCAGTATTTCCCTATTGAGGAGGATGACAGAGGCACTTATTTCTTTAATTCAAAGGATATGTGTTTGCTGCCTCATATTGGGGATGTTATTGACAGTGGTGTGGACAGCTTGAAAATCGAGGGGCGCATGAAAAGCGTTCATTACGCCGCCAGCATCGTTAAGGCCTATCGGGCTGCCATTGATAGCTACTGCGAGGATTCGGAGCATTTTGAGCTGAAGCAGGAGTGGCTTGATGAGCTGGGCAAGGTGTCCCACCGTCAGTACACCACCGGCTTTTACTATAACAAGCCAACGGAGGATGACCAGATTTATGGCACCACCTCCTATGAGCAAACCTCAGATTTTGTGGGGCTGGTTCTTTCCTACGATGAGGCCACCGGCTATGCCATGGTGGAGCAGCGCAACAATATGAAGAAGGGGCAGGAAATCGAGATATTCCAGCCAAATCTTCCAGGCTATCGTATGATTTTGGATGAGATGTATAATGATGAAGGGGAGCTTATTGATGTGGCACCTCATCCACAGCAGCTGGTGAAAATGAAGATGGCCCAGCCAGTGGAGCCATATACCATTTTGCGCAGAGATATATAAAAATGAGAGGTAAGTAACACCTATATTGCCTTCCCCTTGAGGGGAAGGTGTCAGCTTTGCTGACGGATGAGGTGTAATAAAGGAGTATGATGAAATGGGTAAAGTTCTTGTAATTCACGGACCAAATCTTAATCTGTTGGGCACCAGGGAACCGGAAATTTACGGCTATGAAACCTTGGCGGACATTAATGATATGCTGCAGAAGCAGGCAGCAGCTGACGGGGTACCCGCTGATTTCTTTCAGTCCAACCACGAGGGTGACATTGTGGACACTATTCAGCAGGCACCAGCTAAGGGCTACAATTTCATTATTTTAAATGCCGGGGCCTTTACCCATTACAGCATTGCTATTCGGGATGCCATTGCGGCCATTAATGTACCAGTCATTGAGGTTCATCTTTCCAATGTACATACCCGTGAGGAATTTCGCCACAAGTCTGTAATTGCACCAGTGGTAATGGGACAGATTCTTGGATTTGGGGTGGACAGCTACTTTGCCGCCATGGCGGTGGTGCTGAGAAAAATCAAGCAAAGACTTAATTAGGAAGTGTTTTTTGTGGTTAAGGAAAGAATTAGAGCACTTAGAGATTATATAAAGGACAAGGGCTTGGATGGGGTCCTTATAAACAAGGAGGAAAACCTCCATTATTTCAGTGGCTTCACCGGTGATGATACAATGCTGGTGGTTTCTGCTGATGATGCGGTTATTGTGACGGATTTTCGCTACGTGGAGCAGGCTAAAAATGAGGCCCCTGACTATAGGCTTGCCAAGCAGGAGAAGGGACTCTTGCAGAGAGTTTCCGAGGTAATCAAGGAGCTGGGCATTAAAAAGGTCGGTTTTGAAGGCGCCTCTTTGGTATTTGACTGGTATGGAAAAATCAAAGAGCAGGTGGGAGATGAGGTTTTGCTGAGTTCCTTGGAGCTTAACAGCCTCCGCCAGATAAAGGACCAGCAGGAGCTGCAGTATATCAGAAAGGCTGTAGAAATTAGTGATAAGGCCTTTGAGGATATTATTGCCTTCATTAAGCCCGGCATAAGTGAAAATCAGGTGGCAGCCCGTCTTGAAGGGGTTATGCGTTCCTTGGGCTCCCAACGGCCGGCATTTGCCACCATTGTGGCTTCTGGAAAAAGGGGAAGTCTTCCCCATGGAACTGCAACAGAAAAGTTGATTAATGCAGGGGAATTTGTTACAATGGACTACGGTGCTGTGTATGAGGGGTATCACTCCGATATTACCCGTACCATTTGCGTTGGTCATGCAGATTCCAAGCAGCGTGATATATACGATGCTGTGCTTCAGGCCCAGCTGCTGGGGGTGTCCCTGGTGAGACCTGGAGCATCAGGGAAATCTGTGGATGGTGAGGTCAGAAAATATCTTTATGATAAAGGATATGCAGAATATTTTGGCCACGGTCTGGGACATAGTCTGGGGCTGGAGATTCATGAGGCACCTACACTTTCCCCACGAAGCACCTGTGAGGCCTTACAGCCCAACACACTTATTACAGTGGAGCCAGGGGTATATATTCCTGATTGGGGTGGGGTCCGCATAGAGGATACAGTACTGGTTACAGACACATCAAATGATGTGCTTACATCATCTTCTAAAGAGCTAATGGAGCTTACATTTTAATTATATGTGAGGATGTATAGCTTACCCTTGCCTTCCCCTCCGGGGAAGGGGGACCGCTTGCGACGCAAAGCTAGTCCTGTAAGGGCGGTGGATGAGGTCAATATAACGAGCTTTAAGATGTCCCCTTCCTCTTTAGGTGGGGGAAAACAAACTACAACAGCTGGTGAGCATATCTCCCAGCTCGTTGAAACGCTAATTGGAAGATTTTTCTTCTAAAGAAGAAAA
>DFHJ01000097.1:5168-9040 GCA_002372665.1 Anaerovibrio lipolyticus | reverse complement strand
AAGCTGCGGGCCATGGAGATTATTCAGGAGCTGGAGCCGGTGAAACGGGGGGCTTATTCGGGAACAGTGGGATATATGGATTTCAATGGCAATATGGATATGTGTATTACCCTTAGAACAATGGTCATTGACGGAAACAATGCCTTTATTCAGTCTGGGGCTGGTATAGTGTATGATTCCCAGGCAGAATTTGAGTACAATGAAATCCTGCAGAAATCCAAGGCTATGTTCAAGGTTGTGGAGGAGGTGGAGAATGATGTTGTTGCTTTTAGATAACTATGATTCCTTCACCTACAATGTATATCAGCTGCTGTGTGATTTAGGGGCTGAGGTAGAGGTAATCCGTAATGACATGACCACGGTGAAGGAAATTGCCCAAAAGGCCTATGAGGCAATAGTGATATCTCCCGGCCCTGGTATTCCTAAGGAGGCTGGTATTACAGAGGAGCTTATTGACACCATGAAGGGCAAGGCTCCAATTCTTGGGATATGCCTTGGACATCAGGCCATAGGAGAGGTCTTCGGCGGCAAGGTAATAGGTGCCGGCGAAATCTGCCATGGCAAGACTTCCCCCATTACGCATAATGGAACAGAAATTTATAGGGAATTGCCCCAGCAAATAGAGGTGGGCAGATATCACTCACTTATTGTGTCCAGGGATGACCTTCCTGATTGCTTGGAGGTCACCTCGGAGCTGGCAGATGGTACTATTATGGGATTAAAGCATAAGGAATACCCTATTTATGGGATGCAATTCCATCCCGAATCTATCCTGACCCCCCAGGGTAGAACCATGATGGAAAATTTCTTGTCATTAATAAATTTGAAATGAAAACTTTTAGATGGTGTTTCATACTTTATTTTTTTAGAAGATATTGTCATATCCCCCGACAATATCTTCTTTGTTTTTCTTGACGGCAGTGGAATAATATGATAATACATAATAAATTGAGGTGTGGACGTTTTTTTGCTATGAAATCTTAGTGAATCAAATCCAAAGGATGCAGATGAGCTTTAGATTTCGTGTAAGGGCGTAGTGCAAAATATCATTTTGCACGGAGTTTACCATGTTGAATAGGAGGGATTTTCGTGGCATATGATTATATAAATGACGGAAACATTAATGCTGACGCCTTGCAAAAGGGAATAAAGGGCAATAAAAAGGCCCGTATGCTACAGCTTCTGAAAATGCTCAATGAAGAAACTGACGAGAATCACCCTCTTTCCACAAATGAAATTATTGCCAAGATGAAGGAACTGGGGCTGGAGGTTAACCGTAAAACCGTAAAGGACGATGTGGATCTTCTGATTGCCTTTGGCTATGATGTGGTGATAATAAAATCCTCCAATAATTCCTTTTACATGGGTGAGAGAAATTTTGAGTTGTCAGAGCTCAAGATGATGGTGGATGCCATTTCTGCTTCTAAAATTATTTCCACCAAGGCCAGTAATTCCCTTATTGAAAAGCTGCAGCAGCTGTGCAGCAAATATCAGGCGGATGAGCTGCTTTGGAACAGGGATGTAAATATAAGCATTAAGCCATATAATAAGAGTGTTAATCTGATTATTGACAAGCTTACCAGAGCCATCGGCAAGAAGCGGCGAGTAAATTTTAAGTACAATGAATATAATATGGATAAGGAGCTTCAGCCACGCCATGGCGGCAAGGTTTACGATATAAGCCCATTTTTTCTGGTGTGGAACGAGGACCATTATTATTTGGTGGGAAATGAGTATAGCACCAAAACAACCAAGACCTTCCGTATAGACCGTATAGATGGTTCCTCACTGGTGATTTCCAAGGAACAGGCTGTAAGAAAGCCGGAGCGTGACCTGCTTTCAAAATATTCCCAGCGTACCTTCAGCATGATGGCTGACGAGAAAAATGAGCGTAATGTAGTGCTTCGCTGCAAAAATAATTTGATTACCATTATGGTGGATCGCTTTGGTGTAGATGTTGATACCAAAATTGTGGATAATAATCACTTTGATTTGACGACTAAGCTATATGTAACCAAGGGCTTTTTTAGCTGGCTTGCCAAATTTGGGGACGATATCAAGGTAATAAGTCCTCCTCAGGTGGCCAATGACTACAAGGAATATCTTGAGAAAATCATTAAACAGTATAAGTGATGCGGTGAAAGGTGGCTGTTTTGGTAGTCACCTTTTTAATTTATTACTTTACAAAAATGATATAAATATCATATAATGGAGTGTAATGAGCTGTTCGGATAAATAATCTTATTAGATTTGTGAGACGGTTGATACGGTTCGGATTTTATTCTAAATGTATTTATATAATTAAATATGGAGGTGTGATTTTTGCCAAAAGAGAAAAAATTGCAAATTATTCCTTTGGGCGGATTAGGTGAAATCGGCAAAAATATGACAGTGGTGAGGTACGGTGAAGAGATACTGCTTATTGATGCCGGCTTGATGTTCCCAGATGAGGAAATGCTGGGTATAGATCTGGTCATTCCTGATTTTACTTTTCTGGTGGAAAACCGGGAGCATGTCAAGGCGATTGTGTTGACCCATGGACATGAGGATCATATCGGTGCGCTGCCTTATGTGCTGAAAGAGATAAATGTGCCGGTTTATGGCACGAGACTTACCCTGGGCATCCTTGAGGGTCGTTTGAAGGAAAATGGAGTAAGCAATGATATGCTTCGCCCTGTTAAGCAGGGGGATAGTATCAAGGCGGGCTCCTTTAACGTGAATTTTATTCGCGTGAACCACAGTATTCCTGATGCTGTGGGTCTGGCTATTACTACCCCTATGGGGACCATCGTTCACACTGGTGACTTTAAGCTGGACTATACTCCAATTGATGGGAAGATGACTGACTTCAGACGTTTTTCCGATTTGGGCAACAAGGGTGTACTGGTTATGATGGCAGACAGTACCAATGCTGAGCGCCTCGGTCATACTCCTAGTGAAAGCACTGTTGGTGCTTCCTTTGAAAAGGCCTTTCATAATGCAAATTCCCGCATTATAGTTGCTACCTTCTCATCCAATGTTCACAGAATACAGCAGATTATTAATACTGCTGTTACCTATAAACGCAAGGTGGCTGTTTTGGGGCGCAGCATGGTAAATGTTGTGAATATTTCCCGTGAGCTGGGTTATATTACTGCTCCAGAGGGAACTATTATCGATATTGATGAGATTAATAATTATCCGGCTAATCAGGTGGTGGTTATTACCACTGGCAGTCAGGGCGAGCCTATGTCTGCACTGACCCGTATGTCCCAGTCTGATCACCGCAAGGTGGGAATTGTTCCGGGGGATACGATTATTATTTCTGCTACCCCTATTCCAGGCAATGAAAAGCTGGTTTCCAGAACCATAGACAATCTCCTGAAGCTGGGGGCTAATGTGGTATATGGCCGTGAAAACGGTATCCATGTATCAGGCCATGCCAGCCAGGAAGAGCTTAAGCTGATGCACAATCTGGTGCGTCCGAAATTCTTTATTCCGGTTCATGGAGAGTACCGTCATCTGGTAAAGCATGCCAAGCTGGCCCAGGAGCTGGGGATGAAGAAGGAAAATATCTTCATTAGTGAAAATGGTCAGATTTTGGAATTTACCAAGAACAAGGGAGTAGTAGCCGGCAAGGTTACCTCTGGCCGCATACTGGTTGATGGCCTTGGTGTGGGTGATGTTGGTAATATCGTTCTTCGTGACCGTCGTCAGCTGTCTCAGGATGGTATTATTATCATCGTGGTTACCATGGACAAGGAGCAGGGTGTTGTGGTGGCAGGTCCTGATATTGTCAGCCGTGGTTTTGTTTATGTTCGTGAATCCGAAGAGCTCATGGACGATGTCCGTACCCGTGTTGAGGAAGCTCTGGCCCGTTGTGAGGACGAGGG
>DFHJ01000097.1:0-5018 GCA_002372665.1 Anaerovibrio lipolyticus | reverse complement strand
ATGATTCTGCCAATTATTATGGAAATTTAATAATATGTTTAAAAAGACGTATCTTATAGAGGTGCGTCTTTTTTATTGTAGGGCAAATTATGGACGACCCAGCCCGATATATTGTAAAATAGTGGTGGATGGGAGGTATTGGTATGGAAGCTTTAAAGGATTATAATAAGTCAGAGCTTATAGATGGCGTTATCTATAATATGAGTCCGGCCAATCTTCGTCACATAAGAATTCAGGGGCATTTGTTTACTATTATCAATAATTTTTTAGCTGGGAAAAAGTGCAAGGCGTTTTTGGAGGCTGAAGCTGTACTTGGTGAACGTGATCATCTGATACCTGATATTAGTATCGTTTGTGACGATTCCAAGCTCAAGGACAGCTACATTGATGGGGCACCGGATTTTGTGGCTGAGATATTGTCTCCCAGCACCAGAAAGCGGGATATTACAGTGAAGAAGGATATTTATGAGCGCTCCGGTGTTAAAGAATATTGGATAATCAGTCCGAAGGATGAGGCTATTGAGGTTTACCGATTAAATGAGCAGGGGACATTTTACCTTGACAATGTATATACGAGATTTACGGAAAGCGAGTGGGAACGCTTGCGGGAAGAGGAAAAGGCTGAACAAAATTTGTCTTTGAAAATTAGCCTGTATGATGATTTGGAAATACAGCTGGATGATATTTTCGCAGAATAATTTGATAGTATAGAGAATTCCTTGCTAAAATCCCTATAATGTGATATAGTTCATTACAGTTGAATATGACCTTTGAAATTAGTCCTGTGAGGCTGATAAAGGAAGCTGGTAAGATAGTGCGCTATCAAAAATTACTGGGATAACTGTATCTAAAAGCATTTATAGCTTTCTTGTGCCTCGGCATGAGAGAGCTTTTTTAATTGCCAAAAGTTATCATGAAGTGTATTTCACAGCTGGTCGGGTCAAAATAATAAAGGAGTGATTGTCTTGGATAATTCTAAAGTAAACCTTCGGGGGAAAGATGTGCTGGCTCTGGCAGATTTTTCCAAGGAGGAAATCCAGGTGATTCTGGAAAGTGCCAAGGAGATGAAAAATATTATTCATCGTGACATCAAAAAAGTACCGGCTCTGCGGGGTAAGTCCATTGTGACTTTGTTCTATGAGCCAAGTACCCGTACCCGTTCATCCTTTGAACTGGCTGGCAAGTATTTGGGAGCCGATGTGGTAAATATTACCGCTGGTACCTCCAGTATTGTAAAGGGTGAGAGCCTTCGAGATACCCTTTATACCGTCGAGGCCATGGGGGTAGATGCCATCGTTATGCGTCACAAGGCCGAGGGTGCTGCTGAATACGCTTCCAAGGTGGCAAGCCCGGTAATCATAAATGCAGGTGATGGTGCTCATGCCCACCCTTCTCAGGGGCTGTTGAACCTATTTACTGTGCAGGAGCATAAGGGACAGCTTGAGGGCCTGAAATATGTTATTTTAGGTGATATTACCCATAGCCGCGTTGCCCGTTCGGACATTCAGGGGATGCGGAAGATGGGCGTTGAGGTCCATTTGGCCGGTCCTAGAACTCTTATGCCAAGATTCCTCTTTGAGGAGGAGGGCATTGTGATTCATGACAATGTGGAGGAGGCCATCAAGGATGCGGACGTAATCAATGTTCTTCGCATCCAGCTGGAGCGTCAGAAGGCTGGCCTTTTCCCATCTCCAAGAGAATATGCCCGTATCTTCGGTCTTAATGATAAGCGTTTGGCTTTGGCCAAGGATGATGTGCTTGTAATGCATCCAGGCCCAATGAACAAGGGACTGGAAATTTCTCCTTATGTGGCTTATGGCGACCATTCCGCCATCCAGGAGCAGGTTCAGAATGGTGTAGCAGTTCGTATGGCTATTCTGACCCACGCATTGATTGGAGGTAACAAGGCATGAAAACATTGATTAAGGGCGGCAGAGTAATTGATCCTGCCAATTCATTTGATAAGGTTGCTGATGTATTAATTGAGGATGGCAAGATTGCCAAGGTGGCAGGCAATATTAAGAGTGCCGCTGATGAGGTTATTGATGCTGAGGGCAAGATTGTCTGCCCTGGTTTTATTGATATGCACGTTCATCTTCGTGAGCCAGGCCAGGAGGCCAAGGAGGATTTTGAGTCTGGCTCCAAGGCTGCGGCAGCAGGTGGATATACTACCGTAGCAACCATGCCAAATACTAATCCTGTGGTGGATACTGCGGCTATGGTGCGTTCTTTGCAGAAAAGAGCTGAGGATGCGGCAGTGGTTCATATAGAGATTATCGGTGCCGTTACCAAAGGACAGAAGGGCGAGGAAATGGCTGAAATGGGGGATATGACCCAGGCTGGTGCTGTGGCCTTCTCCGATGATGGTCATTTCACCAAATCAGCCAAGGTAATGCTTAACTGCTATGATTATCTGAAGTCCTTTGATAAGGTAATCATCAACCACGAGGAGGAGCCAAGTCTCATTGAGGAAGGCGTAATGAATGAGAGTCACAGAAGTGCCATGCTGGGCATGAAGGGCCGTCCTACTGTAGCTGAGGATATTGCGGTGTATCGTGATATTGCTTTGGCTGAATATGCAGGGGCCAGGGTTCATGTGGCCCACATCAGCTCTGCCAATGCAGTAGATTTGGTACGTCAGGCCAAAAAGCGTGGGGTAAAGGTTACTGCTGAGGCTACTCCACAGCATTTGACCATGACTGATGACATGGTAAATCTCTTTGACAGCTCCACCAAGGTTAATCCACCACTGCGTCAGCAGAAGGACGTGGAGGCAGTGCTGGAGGGGATTAAGGATGGTACTATTGACTGTATTGTGACTGACCATTCCCCACATGCCCAGGAGGAAAAGGACAGAGAGTATATTTATGCACCAAGCGGCTTCCCGGGACTGGAAACCTCCCTTGGCTGCCTTATGACTGATTTAGTGGCTCCCGGCAAGCTGGATTTGGTTACCATGATTTCCAAGCTCACTGCTGAGCCAGCCAAAATTTTCGATTTAAATGCTGGCAGCCTCTCCGTAGGTATGCCTGCTGATATAACTGTAATTGACCCTGAGCTGGAATGGACTGTGGATGAAAAGAAATTCTATACCAGGGGCTCCCATTCTCCGTTTATTGGCCGCAAGTTCAAGGGCAAGGCTGTAAAGACCTTGGTGGATGGCAAGCTGGTAATGGATGATGGCGTAGTTTTGGAGGTGAAATCTTGAAAGGAAAACTTATTCTTGAGGATGGCAGCGTCTTCACCGGAGATTTGTTAAATGAATACAAAGCCACTGGCGAGGTGGTGTTTAATACCGGTATGACCGGTTATCAGGAGATACTTACTGACCCATCCTACTGCAGTCAGATTGTTACCCTGACCTTCCCTCTTATTGGCAATTACGGTGTGGCAGATAAATTTATGCAGTCCAGAAAATCCTTTGTAAACGGCTTTATTATCGGTGAGCTCTGTGATGAGGGCAGCAACTGGCAGAAGGAAAATGAGCTGGCAAAATTCCTTAATGAGCAGCAGATTCCTTGTCTGTACAACGTGGATACCCGTGCGGTTACCCGAACCATTCGCTCCCAGGGCTGCATGAAGGGAATTATAGTTTCTGAGGATGCCAGCCAAGAGGAAATAGATAAGCTCATGGGTGTGCCAATCAAGCTGGATGTGGTGGCAGAGGTTACCACTCCTGAAACCTATGTAATGGATAATGATGGCCCTCATGTGGTAGTGATGGATTTTGGTATCAAGCAGAATATATTGAATTCCCTCCATAATCTTGGCTGCAAGCTCACAGTAGTGCCTGCCGATACCAAGGCTGATGAGATTATGGCCATGAATCCTGATGGGATTTTCCTTTCAAACGGTCCTGGGGATCCTAAGGATGTTCCGGAGGTTATAGAGGAAGTGAAGAAGCTCATAGGCAAGAAGCCAATGTTTGGTATCTGTTTGGGGCACCAGCTGATTTCTCTGGCTCTTGGGGCAAACACCTATAAATTGAAGTTTGGTCACCGTGGTTCCAACCAGCCTGTAAAGAATCTCCTTAACGGCCGGGTTCATATTTCTTCCCAGAATCATGGCTATGCTGTAGAGGAAGCATCATTGAAGGAGCTTCCGTTGGAGGTTACTCACATTAATGTTAATGATGGCACTGTGGAGGGGATGCGTCATACATCTCTGCCATTGTTCTCCGTCCAGTATCACCCTGAGGCTTCCCCAGGTCCTGACGACAATATGTATTTGTTCGATCAGTTCTGGACACTTTTAACCGGCGAGACAAAGGGGGAATAATCAGTGCCAAAGAAGGAAAATTTAAAGAAGGTTATCGTTATTGGTTCCGGCCCGATTATTATCGGACAGGCGGCTGAGTTTGACTACGCAGGCTCCCAGGCTTGTCGCGCCCTTAAAGAGGAAGGCTTGGAGGTTGTATTGGTAAACAGTAATCCAGCTACCATTATGACAGATAAGCACATGGCGGACCGCGTATATATTGAGCCATTAACTGTAGAGTTTATGGAGCATATTATCAGCAAGGAAAAGCCGGATGGACTTTTGGCTACATTGGGAGGCCAGGCTGGTCTGAATCTTGCTGTACAGCTTTCTGAACAGGGCATTTTGGAAAAGTACAATGTGGAGCTTTTGGGCACTTCCCTAAAGGCCATTGAACAGGCAGAGGACAGAGAGCTGTTTAAGGAAACCATGAATAAGCTGGGTGAGCCGATTCCTGAGTCCACCATTGTTGAGGACGTGGAGTCTGCCGTACAGTTTGCCAATGAAATCGGCTATCCTCTTATCGTTCGTCCTGCCTATACCATGGGTGGCACTGGCGGCGGTATTGCGGATAATGAGGAAGAGCTGGTGGACATCGTCATAAAGGGCCTTAAGTACTCCATGATTGGTCAGGTTCTCATTGAGCGCAGTGTAGCCGGCTGGAAGGAAATTGAGTACGAGGTAATGCGTGACGGCAATGATAACTGTATTACCATCTGTAATATGGAAAACTTTGATCCTGTAG
The DNA here is from genome assembly GCA_002372665.1 of Anaerovibrio lipolyticus. Taxonomy (GTDB): domain Bacteria; phylum Bacillota; class Negativicutes; order Selenomonadales; family Selenomonadaceae; genus Anaerovibrio; species Anaerovibrio lipolyticus_C. The sequence goes on along the minus strand of DFHJ01000097.1, from coordinate 16 downwards.
GTGTTCATACCGGTGA
>DFHJ01000046.1:15609-16188 GCA_002372665.1 Anaerovibrio lipolyticus | reverse complement strand
CTGCTCACGGAGAATGCCCAATACGTCCGGAAGATAATATTCACCCTGGGCGTTATCACAGCCCACTTTCTCCAAGGCCTCAAACAACTCCTTGCACTCAAAGCAATAAATGCCGGAGTTTACCTCCTTAACCTGGCGCTCCTCCTCAGTGGCATCCTTCTGCTCAACGATACGGGCAACATCGCCTTCAGCCGTACGGATAATACGGCCATAACCAGTGGCATCCGGCATAATGGCAGTGAGCACAGTGGCCTTGGCACCGGCAGCCTTATGTCCTTCGTAGAGCTTGCTGATAAGATCGGCAGTAACCAGAGGAGTATCACCGCAAAGCACCATAACAGTTCCCTTCTCCTTGGAAAGAAGTGGTGCTGCCTGCTTTACTGCGTGACCAGTTCCCAGCTGCTCAGCCTGGACCACAAACTCAGCCTGGTCCCCAATAGCCTCCTTAACGGTATCGCCACCAAAGCCCACGACCACAACATTGCGTTTGGAACCAGCCTTGGTTGCAGCATCAAGAACGTGCTGCAGCATAGACTTGCCCGCTACTTTATGTAAAACCTTTGGCAGCTTGGACTTCAT
>DFHJ01000046.1:0-15539 GCA_002372665.1 Anaerovibrio lipolyticus | reverse complement strand
CCCTTGCCTGCCGCTAAAATTACTGTTACTAAATCCAGCATCAAAAATTGCCTCCAATATTTTTATATATAATTATTTTCCACGCTTCTTCATGACTTCCATGCTCTCCAAAAGAGTCTGCTCAGACTTTTCCATGTGATATTCAGCAGCGGCCCGTGCTTCTGCCACATCCCCCTGGGCTATGGCCTCCACAATACGACGATGCTCCTCCAGAGTTGCCTTCAGGCGGCCTGGAAAGGCCATGGAAGTGGAACGGAATCTGGTGAGCTGTTCACGAAGATTGAAAATTATACCTACCAAACGGGAATTGCGGCTTGCCTGATACAAAAGGTCATGGAACTCAGTATCGCACTCAACGATTTTGTCCATGTCATTTTCCTCAATGTATCCTCCAATGGCTACCAACAGGCGCTGTAATCTTTCCAGCTCCTCATCAGTAATGCGCTCTGCGGCCAAACCGCTGGCCAAAGAATCAAGGGAAGTACGGATTTCAAAAACCTCATTTACATCCCTGATGGACAGATTAGCCACATAGGTTCCACGGCGGGGCATCATAATAACATAGCCCTCCAGCTCCAGCTTGCGGATTGCTTCCCTTACAGGGGTACGGCTGACACCTAAATCCTCTGCTAGCTGGCTTTCCATAAGTCGTTCGCCGGGCTTCAATTTCCCCTTGCGAATAGCATCCCTGAGGGTTTCACAAACTACCTCACGTAGAGGCTGATAGCTATCCAATTTAATAGGTGATAATTTAGTGTCCATAATTAACCTCTATTTCTGCCAACAGTTTTCGCTGTAAAAACAGCCGCCTCATTATCTATATTTTTTATCGCTGCTGCCATTTTCTCTGCCACAGACACATCAGGAGCAATACCGAATACAGTAGGGCCGCTGCCTGACATCATACTGGCCAGTGCTCCCTTATTCAACATTTCCCTCTTATATCTGTCGATAATGTCATGCTTTTCTATAGTAACACTTTCCAGCACATTACACAACAATTTACTTGCAGATAAAATATCCCCCTGCTCTATAGCCCTTATCATGGCCTTATTATCAGGGTGTGGACCAGTATAGCCAGCATCGTAGGTCTTGTAGGCCCAAGCCGTGGATACTCCCACCTTTGGCTTGGCCAAGACTATGTCAACCTCCGGAAAATCCGGCAGACGCTCCAAAATCTCCCCCCGGCCAGTGGACAGCATGGTGCCCCCCATTATGCAGAAAGGGATATCGGAACCAAGACGTGCCCCTAACTCGCATAGCTTTTCCTCTGAAAGCTTCAACCCATAAAGCTGATTCATTCCCTTCAGAACGGCCGCCGCATCCGATGACCCCCCTGCCAGACCTGCGGCAATTGGGATATGCTTATCCATGGTTATTTTCACCCCAGCATTAAGGCCCCGCTCCTCCATAATAAGTGCAGCTGCCCGATAGCACAGATTGGTATTATCCGCAGGCAGGTCAGAGCCCGGAATTTCAAGCTCAATACCGCCATCTGTCTTTTCCATATACAGGTTGTCGTGAAGACTTACCTCCTGCATAACCATAGCCACCTCATGGTAGCCGTCATCTCTGGTACCCAAAATATCCAGCGTCAGATTTATTTTTGCATTCGCCTGTATTTCGATTTTATCGGAACTCACTGTTCCCACTCCTTTAATTTATCTTTAAATATCCCAATGCAGATTATCAGGATTAGGTGTTGCCTTGTCAATTTCTGACAAAATCCAGGAAATATTTTCATGGGTGGCAGCAAATGCCTTATCCAAGCTCTTTTTATACTGTTCAGTAATCTCCATATTATGAAGAGCCATGTGCATATAATCCTTGGCCACAAGAGGAACACCACGCTCCGCCGCCAACTGGGCCTTGAAACGGTAACCATAATACAGATAGCTGTTATGTTCTATAGGAATATCCTTGAACACCTCAATACGCTCATCCACCTCAGCCTCAGCATCCTCAGTCTGCTTCATAAGATGCATAATATTCCAGCGCTGAGCCCAAAGCTCACCTCTAAGTATATATTTGTAAAGATAATCATAGGATTCTGCAGTTTCAATAGCCATATTTATATGTTCAAGGGCCTTGTTGTAAATCTTCTGATCCTTCTCCACCTGACTAAGGTGCTGGAGGGCGTAAGCCTTCTCCTCCACATCCTGACTATTTTCCTCGTCCGGCTCCACATCCAACACAGACATAAACAGCTCCTTGGCAGCATCCAGACGATTAAATTCCGGCATGGCCAGGAAATGACCTAAACGGGCACGACAATGCCAGTCATCATAGCCATTGGCAAAAAGCTCCCGGGGTGGACGGGCTGTATTGTCAAGAACAATATTTACTAATTCTGAAAATTCTTCTTTATCCATAAAAATATAACTCCTTATATGTCTAAATCCATTTTTACATTAATAGCTATAGGTAAACTGATTGGCAATAATACCAATAAGGAAAAGCACTCCTGCCAGAATTGGCAGCACTGGTGCAAAAAACGGCAGGGCTGACTCAGCCACAATATAGCTGGTAATGGCACCTAATACAAGATTAAACAGCACTGTAACAATAATGCCGGTTTTTCGCTTACTATATGTATATTTAGCAATATCCACTGCACTCATTATATTACCGAAATCAACACTGTCCACGTACACATCACACTGCTCCTTTAAGGCTTGATCCGTAATACTGAGAGCAAAGCTGATATCAGCTGCCTGGGCCAAAACCTGGGTATTGCTGGTGGTAGCCACAGCTCCAATAAGGGAATCAAAAGTCTTCATAATAGTAATCTTCTTGGCCTTTTCCATGGTATCCATTTCAGCATTGACATTATTAATACCGGCCTGTCGGGCAATATTACGGGCAGTGCTGCCAGCAGCACTGGTTATAATAACAGTGGAAATCCCATAATCCCTAAGGGTCTGAACAGCACCAGGAACAGTTGGCCGCAGAGCATCACTGAACACAATAAAGCCACGGCAAAAGCCACCAATGCTCACAAAGGAAACCACATTCCCCTTTCCTGCCAGCTGATCGGCTCTGGTGAGTATTTCCGCAGGAATTTTTACATCATGGTCCTGCAAAAAAGCTGCTGTGCCGACTCTAACCTCCTGATGGTTAATGAGAGCTTCAACTCCCTTACCGGGAACCACATTGCTGGCAGATGCCTCAGATAATTCAAGGTGCTTTTCGTCAGCCCACTCAGCTATTGCATCCGCCAAAGGGTGCTGGACCCCCGCTTCAGCAGATGCTGCAAAGGTCATCATTTTGGATGGGGCAATACCAGCGGGAATAATATCATAAACCGTTGGCACTCCCTTGGTAACAGCACCAGAAAGACCCATAACCAGCTGCCCCGTCAGATTTAACAACGGAAGCAGCTTGCGGCTTTTGGCACGAATCTTGAACTTTTTCAAAGTCCTCATGGCCTGCCAAGGAAGAATAAACTTCAATAATAAATATGCCAAGCCGTTTACTATAATAAAAATACCGGCAATCATGCCATAAAATACAATTCTATTTTCAAGAAACATATCAAACATTATTACCAACTCCTACCAAATAATTATGGTAGCAGGTACCATAAAAGTCAATAGGCGAAGAAAAAGTCGGCCACCTTTCAGTAGCCGACTTAACCAAAAACATAGATTAAATTATCAGTCAAGAGAATCCTTCAGATCATTGTTGGTCATAGCACATACACAGGAGTCAGACCAAACATTTTCTGCAGTTTCTATCATATCAATAATAGTGTAAATAGGAAGAATAACACCCATAATTCCCAGTGGTGCACCCATGGAGGACATAAGGGACAAGGTCAGGAAATAACATCCCATTGGCACACCTGCATTCCCCACTGCGGCGAACACAGCCACAAAAAGCCAGGTGATCATAGTTCCCATTGAAAGCTCAAAGCCCGCATTCTGCATTACGAACAATGAAGTTACCAAAATAAATGCTGCACAACCGTTCATATTAATGGTGGTACAGATTGGCAAAACAAAACGGGAAACCTTCTTGTTTACCTTTAAGTTATCCTCAGCAGAGGCCATGGTAACAGGCAACGTTGCCGCAGAACTCTTGGTAAACAGGGCCACTGCCAGGGCCGGGGACATCTTTTTAAATACAGTTAATGGATTGAGTCCTCTCAGAATCAGGAAGATTGGCAAAACAATGAAGAACTGGATTACGTTTCCACCCATAACCACAGCCACATATTTACCAAGGGAGCCCACTATAACACCAGCCTCAATCTGGGCCGCCAGCTGACCGGCAAAGGCAACGATACCGATAGGAAGTACATATACAATGCCCTTAATAAGGGTAAAGAGCAATTCCTGAAGACCATTTATAACCTTTATAAGCAGCTGTACATTTTCCGTTTTCGGCATGTTGGCCAAGCCAAGACCTACTGCAAAGGCAATCAAGAGAATAGATAATACATTGCCAGCTAAAAATGGCTGAAGCAAATTATTAGGTATTACTGACAAGAAATGGTCATAATAAGACAGCTTACCCAGCTTGTCCGGAACCTCCGCAACTCCTGCGCCAATAACATCTGCCGGTAAATTTTCCGGTGCAATAAAAATGTATAAGGCCAGTCCCACAGCCGCTGCTGCAATGGTTGTAAGCATGGTATATACCACAGCATGACCAAAAATTCGGCCTGTTTCCTTCTTGGTGCCCAAGGTCGCCAAGGTGGTTATAACTGCCAGAGCAATGGTTGGAACTGCCACGAACTGGAACAGCCGGGTAAATACGGTGGCAACGAAGTTGAACAGATCGTTAAGCACCGGAATATTTAGCCATCCCAGGGCTCCGCCCACAATCAGTGCTGAAAACCACAAAACCATCTGCTTTACCTGAGCTTTTTGGTCAGTCTGCTTTATGGCCTCCTGCGCCTTCTTCTGAACATCATTTTCACTAGACATATCCTTCCCCCTCTTTCTCTGAATTATTACCAACCTACTTAGTTGGTAACAATTTTAATATGATTAGTATCATACTCAAAAAATATATAATTGTCAATTAATATTTTATCATTCTTTTTCAAGTGTACAAGTGTCTTTCTCTGTTTTTTCACAACTTTGAGGATTATTTGGTCTGTTCTTTTTATTCTGCTCACGTCGCATCTTAAAAAAATCCCTCATTATGCCACAGCATCTGTCCTCCAACACCCCGGCAGTAACCTCCGTCTGATGGTTAAGATTGCTGTTTGTCAATACATTAAAAATAGAATGCACTGCCCCGGCCTTAATGTCAGCCCCACCATAGACCACCCTGTCAATACGGCTGTTCACAATAGCCCCGGCACACATAGGACAAGGCTCTATGGTCACATAAAGGGTAGTTCCGGAAAGACGCCACCTGTCCAGCTTTTTGTTTGCTGCCCTTATAGCCTCTATCTCCGCATGGGCTGTGGCATCTTTTGCTGTTTCACGCAGATTATGTCCCACAGAAACAGTAGTGCCGTCCTTGGCCACAAGGACGGCACCTATAGGAACTTCCCCGAGCTCGTAAGCCTTCTGAGCCTCAGCCAGGGCAAGATTCATATACTTTTCGTCATCTAATATCATTTACGCCTCAGCTCCTCCTCTAAAGAATCGCAAATCCACACCATCCTGATAGAACAAGGACTGAGTAACCTGCTGGCAATCCAGCACATAAGCCTCAGCAACCGGAGTTTCCTCTCCCTGCTGTCTCATCTTTTCTGTCAGCATTTTGTGGAACGGGGATTTTCCGCTATTCTGATCATCACGATTATTTTTCCGCAGAAATGGGCTGTTCAAATCACAGTCAACGCCTTTTACTCTTGCTACTCTCTCAATTTTCTCCAACATGATGATCACCTCACTTTTTAATTCGCTAAACCATAAATTATAAGCCCCCAAATTTAACTAACTATCTCTTCTTGCCACATATATCGGTACTATTTACCTATAAATTAACATTTTTTTCTGAAAAATCCATGTATATTTTAAAAAATACAAAAAAGGCCCACAGAAATCTGCAGACCTTTCATGTACATATAAAATATGATGTTTAGAAGTAAAATTACTTCTTCAGTGCGTCGCCCAGGTTGTTCTGAGTGTTGCGAGCTGCCTGTACGGACTCAGCGAAGCGCTCCTTCTCCTTGCCCTCGAGCTTCAGCTCAACAATCTTCTCAATACCGTTCTCGCCCAGAATTACTGGAACGCCGATGCAGAGGTCATTCTCGCCATACTCACCCTCGAGGTATACGCAGCAAGGAATGAGCTTCTTGCCATCAGTGATGATGGACTTAACCAGCTCGCCAGCTGCAGCACCTGGAGCATACCAAGCAGAAGTGCCCAGAAGACCGGTCAGAGTAGCACCGCCAACCTTGGTCTGTGCAATAGCATCCTCAAGCTCAGCCTCGCTGAGGAAGTGAGATACAGGAATACCCTTGTAAGTTGCGATGGATCCGAGTGGAACCATGGTCTTGTCACTATGACCACCGATAACCATACCCTCGATGTCGGTAGGAGTTGCAGGATAACCCTTCTTCTTCAGTGCGCAAGACAGGAAATAACGGAAGCGGGAGCTGTCCAGCATACCGCCCATACCGATAACCTTGTTCTTAGGAAGGCCGGAATTCTTCAGTGCAAGATAAGTCATTGCATCCATTGGGTTGGAGATAACAATGAAGATTGCATCTGGGGAATACTTAACAGCCTGCTCAATAACACTGCCTACGATGCCGGCATTAACGCCGATGAGGTCCTCACGGCTCATACCTGGCTTACGAGGAATACCGGAAGTGATAACAACGACCTTGGAACCTGCAGTAGCAGAGTAATCGTTAGTAACGCCAGTAATAGTAGTGTTGAAGTTAAGGATCTGAGAGGTCTGCATCATATCCATAGCCTTACCTTCGGAAACACCCTCTTTAATATCGAGAAGTACTACTTCACTAGCATAACCAGCACTTGCAATAACATTTGCTGCGGTAGCGCCTACGTTACCTGCACCTACAACTGTAACTTTCATAATTTTACAATTCCTCCTTTTATTTACGACAGACTGCGTATGGTCACAATCTGAACATTGAACTAATAATATTATAACAAATACTTATGAAATAATCAATTAAATAAGGCGATTAGTCACTTTTCAATAAAAAATAGAGTGTGACAAAAATGCCACACCCTATTAATCATTTAGAATTTCTTTACATAATGCATGAAGTTAAACAAGCCATCCGTTATATAGTTGAAAATAGTGCTATACCCGCTGTAGTATTCACCGGAGCTGGTACGCTCATATACGCCATCCATGGCACCATTCAACGGAGTATCAGTCAAATGATTTTCGATATGGTTGGCATCAGTAAACCACCGTTTGGCGTAATTAAGTATTGTTGCTCCGTCATTACCATACATGGCAAATACATTAGTGGCCTTATCGTAGGTAAATGCAGTCCATTCACTCGGATCATTCTCATTGGTCATCTTATACCACATGGCAGGCAGGTTAGGGCGCGCTTCTACTTCCTTTTCAGGATACAGAGCTACCTCATATATTACCCCATGACCATCTTCTACCTCGTACTGGGCACCGATATCACTGTCACCATTGAAAATAGTGTTACGGACCAAGGTTAAAATGTGTGGCTTAATAGTGTAATTCTGTGGATACAGAACATAAGCAGCCAATGGCTGACTGTACTCATATACGCCACTTTCCTGACTATTAACAAAATCCCTTACCACAACGGCATTGTTCGCATCATCAAAACGAACCGCCTGCTTTAAGCCGGCACCATCATAAATAAGATATTCATGGGTGTCATAATCGTAATCAAAGGAGAAGTCGCCCCAAATATAACCATAATCCTGTTTAAACAGATATTTGCCATGAGGACGGTCAACGAAATCCACCGTAGTTGGGCCATAGTTAGCCTTCAGGTAATTGTAGGTCTTCATTGGGTCTTCATAGGAAAGGATATAACGTTGTCCCTCTGAGTAATACTTAAGGACAGTATTATTCAAGTCATAAATTTCCTCAGAGCTGTTAGTTGGCAACGTGGTTGGTGCAGTGGCGATAGCACCATCAGAAGCCAGCTGTGGGCCGTTGCCTGTACCTGGCACAGCAGCAGCTACGTTAACCTCTGAGCCCAGCTGTTCATACTGCTGTTTATATACGCCACTTTCATACTTGGTGCGTACCTCCTGTGGTACTACTTCATTATAGAAATCATCAGTTTCGTTTTGCTTTATGTTACCAACAACAGATATAATAACCCCATCATTCTCCCATACAGTCTGAGCTGGGAACTGGGAAGAATTATTGGTAACGTATATAGCATCATTCAGCTTCTTTAAGTCATCCTTGTACTTATTCAGCTTGGCCTTATGACGCTGTTGCTTAGCGTTGGCGTGGTTCAAACGGGTATGTTGGAATTTGCCGATATCGTCTATGATATTAGGATCGTATTTCTCGGCCTTCCCGTAGTCAGAGTCCGCCTCACTATTCCTGCCCAATGCCTGATTGCACAAAGACCGGTAATAATAGGTATGAGCCGATTCATCATTTATTTCCAAGCTCTTATTAAAATCCGCCATGGCCTTATCATATTGGCCCAATGCATAATAAATCGTGCCCCTTGTATCAAGAATATTGGCATCTTCCTTATCCTTCATTACTGCCCATTGGGCATCGTCAAGGGCCTGTTCATAATTTCCCAATAAGTAATTATGCCATGCCCTCTGGTTATACGCAGAAGCTATAGGTGCAGCCTCAATACGTCTGGTTTCCCACTCCAGGGCTTCATCGTAATTACCCAATTCCCAGCATGCCTTGCCTAAATCCCGGGCAATGGCCTGATCATGACAGCCACCATCATAGATGTTTTTCAAATGTTTGTATGCCGTTTCCCAATCCTTTTCAGAAACAGCCTTTTCTGCTTGGTTAAAATCATTTTTATGGGCAGCATCGAAGGCCCGATTGTCCGCCGCCACCTCGTTGCACAGAGCTGGGAACATGCTTTTTACTGTGTCGTATACCGTAAGTGCATTACCGGAAATATTTACAAACTTGAATTTATACATTGTCCAATTATCAATGTCAATAGGAACACTATAATACGTTACCATATCGTCAGCTGTATCAAACAACACATAATCCTTACCGACTTCGTTTACCACAGGTATTCCATAAGGCAAATACTGCTCCTCGTGGGTGGTATAGGCACATCGAACATAACTGCGCCCGTAATAAGTAACCTTTTTGACATAAGGAACATCCATGCGTATATAGCCGTTTTGAGTGTCGGCTATAATTGGATTTTCCGTATTTTCCGCATAGGATGTTGCCGTCAGCATCAGCAATATCATCCAAAAAATTGCCAATACTCTTCGTAATTTCATAACCATTCCTCCATGATGTTATTTTAGCTTGCAACCCCACAAGCCGTTTACGATTATAGCACTATCATCCACCCCATACAATATAAGTACCATATTCTAATGGAGGTATAATTCTTTTCTTATTTTATTCTAATTTATACACGCTATTTGTTAAATTAATAAGACAATATACCTATTTCACTTCATTAAAAATCTCCGCACTTTTCCCCAGCTTAAATCACATTTTTCATTTTTTCCTGTATGAGCAAATAAAAACTGCGGTCAAAATGATTACTCATCTCAACCGCAGTTTTTGTACTCTTTGCACTTTTTATTAACTTAGTATTTTATTTATGCCCTAAACGAGCCATTATTTTTTCATAGAATTCAAATGGCACATTCATATTGCCTTCACGTCCGGTACCCAGTTCGATACCACGACGATTTGTTCCATGGAAGTCAGTGCCGCCGGTGGCCAGCATATTGTACTTCTCTATCATGCGGGCTGCGAATTCCTCGTCCTCAGGGGAATAATTTGGATAATACCGCTCCATGCCATCAAGGCCGAAGGACATAAGCTCTTTTAGAGATTCTTCCTTCTTCCCCCAGGACCAGCCCTTCATACCAATATCCTTATGATAATGGGCCAAAGAGGTTACGCCACCTGCTTTTCTGATTACCGGCAGTGCTTCCTCAGCGGGAATATCACCATATACTCCTGCTTCCTTAAGTCCAGGATTTAGATATTCATCCCACAGAGTCTGAATCTTACACGGCAGATTCATAGCTACCATAGTACGCATAATGGCATAACGATCCAAATGAACGGCCGCATGCTTCTTTACCTTATCCATGGTAATATCCAAGCCCTTGCGCTGAATATATTCCACCACCTGGTCCATATTCTTTTCCTTGTTGTGGCGAATCTTGGCATAAAGCTGTTTAAAATCAGGATTTGCCTCGTCAAAGCCCAGACACACAATATGGAGCTTGTGGTCCTCATAGGCCACAGTCATTTCCATACCGTTTATGAAATTAACCCCCAGCTTTTTGGCTTCAGCTGCTGCTTCCCCATTTCCCGCAATGGATTCGTGATCGGTGAGGGTTACTGCCTCCAGTCCCTTCTCCTTGGCCAAATCTACTACATCCCTTGGGGTGTAGGTACCGTCTGAAACGGTGGAATGAACATGTAAATCTATCATAAAATCAATCCTCTTTATCTGACCTCATCCACCGCCCTTACAGGACTAGCTTCGCGTCGCAGGCGGTCCCCCTTCCCCAAGGGGGAAGGCAAGTGCGATGGAATTAGTGTTAACGAAACTTAAAATAATTATGTACTGCCTCCGCTGATGGGATATTCATGCCATCAAGACCAGCCATTTCCTCCACTGAGGCCTGCTTTATCTTTTCTATGGTGCCAAAATGGTCCATAAGTATTTTTCTCCGTTTAGGGCCAATCCCCTCCACATTGTCCAGTATAGAAACAAGATTTCGCTTATTCCGGAGCTTTCTATGGTAGGTAATGGCAAAGCGATGGGCCTCATCACGGATACGCTGAATAAGGTACAGGGCCTGACTGCTGCGTGGAAGTATCACCGGGTCAGATTCCCCTTCCCGGTAAACCTCCTCAAAGCGCTTGGCCAAGCCTACCACAGGAACTGTGAGATGACCTGCTCCCCGGATTATTTCACAGGCGGAGCTAAGCTGTCCCTTGCCACCGTCAATGATAATCAAATCCGGCATTTCTGCATCTGCCTTGCCATAACGGCGCATGGTTACCTCCCTCATGGATTTGAAATCATCTGGCTTGCCTTCCGCACTTTGTATCTTAAAACGACGATAGTCAGATTTTTTCGGCACCCCATCCTCGAATACCACCATGGAGGCCACGGTTTCCGAGCCCTGGGTATGGGAAATATCAAAGCACTCCATACGGGTTGGGGGATTTACCAAGCCAAGGTATTTACCCAGCTCCTGCACAGCTCCCACAGTCTGGGCAGTGGCCTGCTTCAGACGGGCACTTTCATCTGCCAGGGCCTTTTCCGCATTGCCAATGGCCATTTCCACAATATCACGTTTGGTGCCCCGCTTGGGCACATTGATGGACACCTTGTATTTGGTCTGTTCTCCCAGCCACTGCTCCAGCAGCTCCTGCTCCTCTATTTCCATGGGAAGCAATATCTCCCTTGGAATAAAGGTAGCTTGATTATAATACTGCTTCAAAAAGGCTATGAGCAGTGCTTCATCTGTTTCTTCCTCACTGCCATCCAGAAGGAAATAATCCCTGCCTACCATTTTACCACTACGGACGTAAAAAATCTGCATACAGACGCCCAAACCTGAACGGGCCATGCCTATGGCATCCTGATCCCCCACACCGGTAATAATACGCTGCTTTTCAGAAATCTTCTGCACTGCCAACAGCTGGTCACGCAGGCGGGCAGCACGTTCAAATTCCAGATTGTCTGCTGCTGCTGTCATGCGTTGTTTAAGGTTATATTCCACCTGCTCGGTGCGTCCCTCAAGGAACAGCAAAACCTCATCTATCATGAGCTTGTATTCTTCTGGGGATATTTTTCCCGCACAGGGAGCCAGACATCTTTTAATGTGATGCTCCAAGCATGGGCGGCCTGAATCCATACGGCGACAGCTCCGCAGAGGAAACAGCTTTTTTAAGAGCCGCAGGCTCTCATGAAGGGCAGTAACATTAGTGTATGGTCCAAAATACTTGGCCCCGTCCCGTGCCACCCGTCTGGTTATATGAACACGGGGAAATACCTCATTGGTGGTAACCTTTAAATATGGATAATTCTTGTCATCCTTTAAGCTAATGTTGTATTTTGGACGGTGCTTCTTTATAAGATTACACTCCAAAATCAGGGCCTCCACCTCAGAGCCGGTGAGGATGGTTTCAAAATCCTCGATGCGGGACACCATGGATTTCACCTTGACAGAATGACTGCTGTTGTGGCGGAAATACTGGGTTACGCGGTTTTTGAGGCTGATGGCCTTGCCCACGTAGATTATTTTGCCCTTGGCGTCCTTCATTATGTAGACGCCAGGAGAATGTGGCAGAAGCACCAGCTTTTCCTCTATTGTGTTGTTCATTCTGTCACCTCCAAAAACAATATCATATATCTGGTCAGGGGCAATTGGCTTCAGCTCGGGACATGGAACTAAAACTATTGTTTTGTCTATATGAAATAGCGAAAAAAATCATAACTCGCGTTGCTCAAACAAATGATTTTTTCCACTAATGCAGGATGACAAAAAATAGTTTATTAACGTTCCATGCCCTAATGCTTCAGCCAATTTGCCCCTGACCTGATTTAATGCTTTTCCTCGAGTAGTGGCTTCAAGAAGCGACCAGTGTAGGATTTCTTGGTCTTTGCCACCTTTTCCGGTGTCCCTTCAACCACTATGGTGCCGCCCTTGTCGCCGCCCTCCGGTCCAAGATCAATAATATGGTCTGCTGATTTTATTACATCAAGATTATGCTCAATTACCACCACTGTATCACCGCCATCCACCAGCCGCTGAAGAATAGCCAGCAGCTTATGGATATCCGCTGCATGAAGACCCGTAGTCGGTTCATCCAATATATACATGGTTTTGCCGGTGGAACGCTTGGATAGATCCGTGGCCAGCTTTACACGCTGGGCCTCACCGCCGGAAAGGGTAGTGGCAGCCTGTCCCAGCTTCACATAACCCAAGCCCACATCCTGCATTATCTGAAGCTTATTGGCAATACGAGGTACATTCTTAAAGAACTCCACTGCCTCATCCACTATCATATCCAGCACGTCGGAGATGGATTTCCCCTTATATTTAACCTCCAGAGTTTCCGTATTGTAACGGGCTCCCTTGCAGACCTCACAAGGCACATATACATCTGGCAGGAAGTGCATTTCTATCTTTATAATACCGTCACCACGGCAGGACTCGCAGCGTCCGCCCTTTACATTGAAGCTGAACCGCCCCGGCTTGTAGCCCCGCAGCTTTGCCTCCGTGGTTTGGCTGAACAAGCTCCTTATCATATCAAAAACCCCAGTATAGGTGGCAGGATTGGAGCGGGGAGTTCTGCCAATAGGTGACTGGTCTATATTGATAATTTTATCAATATTTTTAAGCCCCTTGATTTCCTTGAACTGTCCTGGCTTTCCCTTGGTGCGGTACAGCTTTGACGCAATGCCCTTGTACAATATCTCGTTTATAAGGGTACTCTTGCCAGAGCCGGAAACTCCTGTAACCACTATAAATGTCCCCAAGGGAAACTTAACCGAAAGATTTTTTAGATTATTTTCCCTGGCCCCAAGGATTTCCACGAAAAGGCCATTGCCCTGACGGCGTTCCTTAGGCACCGGAATATACTTTTTACGGCTTAAATACTGGCCTGTTACGGACTCATCCACCGCCATGATTTCCTTGGCGGTGCCCTGGGCCACTACTTTGCCACCGTTGGTTCCTGCTCCTGGTCCAATATCTATAATATGGTCTGCCGCAAACATGGTATCCTCGTCATGCTCCACAATAAGAAGGGTATTGCCCAAATCCCGAAGATTTTTCAAAGCAGAAAGGAGCCGCTCATTGTCCCGTTGGTGTAGACCTATGCTAGGTTCATCCAAAATATACAACACGCCAACAAGGCCGGAGCCTATCTGGGTAGCCAGACGGATACGCTGGGCCTCTCCTCCGGACAAGGTTCCTGCTGCTCTGGAAAGGGTAAGATAATCAAGACCAACTGTTACCAAAAATCCCAACCGGGCATGGATTTCCTTTAAAATCTGGGCTGCAATTTTCTGCTCCCGCTGGGTCAGCTCCAAATTATCAAAGAAAGTGGCGCAATCCCGTACAGTCATTTCCGTTACCTGCTGAATATTCTTTTCCCCAACAGTTACTGACAGGGACTCAGGCTTTAAGCGGGCTCCATTACATACAGGACACTTATGGATTGTCATGTAATTTTCCAAATCCTCCCGCATGGCATCGGAATCCGATTCCCGATAGCGACGATCCAGCAAAGGCATTATTCCCTCAAAGGGGCCTGTGTGAATCTTATACACGCCAAACATATTCTCATAGCCGAAGCTATATTTCTTTTCCCCTGTTCCATAAAGAAGCTCCTCCTGAAGCTCAGGCTTCATATCCTCCCATGGTGTATCAATGGTAGCCCCATAGGCCTCACAAACAGAACTCATCTGGCACATGGTATAGGATTTTGGATTATTGGTAAGAGGTACAATAAGGCCCTGAGCCAAACTCAAAGTAGTATCCGGCATTACCAAGTCTATATCAAACTCGCTATGGCTTCCAAGACCGCTGCAAGCAGGACAGGCACCAAAAGGATTGTTGAAGGAAAACATGCGGGGAGCAATTTCCGGCAGACTGATACCGCAGTCAATACAGGCAAAATTCTGGCTGAACATAAGCATTTCCCCATCCACTATCTGAACATAGGCCACGCCCTCACCCAGCTTTAATGCTGCCTCCATGGACTCCGCCAAGCGCTGACGAATTTCATCACGGATAACAAGACGGTCCACCACTACTTCAATGGTATGCTTCTTGTTTTTCTCCAAATTGATTTCATCGTTGGCATCCATGATTTCACCGTCAATACGGACACGGATATAGCCCTCCTTGCGGATATGCTCCAACAGCTTTTTGTGCTCACCCTTTTTGCCCCGAACCACCTGGGCAATTATCAGCAGCTTGGTGCGCTCCGGCAGCTCCAGCAGCTGGGCCAGCATCTGGTCTATGGACTGCTGATTTACCGGCTTGCCGCATTTTGGACAATGAGGCCGGCCGGCCCTTGCAAAGAGTAGACGCATGTAGTCATAAATTTCCGTTACGGTTCCCACTGTAGAACGGGGATTACGGCTGGTGGTTTTCTGGTCAATGGAAATAGCAGGTGACAGTCCCTCAATATAGTCCACATCCGGTTTATCCATTTGTCCCAAAAACATACGGGCATAGGAAGACAATGACTCCACATAGCGGCGCTGTCCCTCGGCATACACCGTATCAAAGGCCAGGGAAGACTTCCCTGACCCTGAAAGTCCCGTGACTACTACCATTTTATCACGGGGAATATCTACGTTTATATTTTTCAGATTGTGGACTCTCGCCCCCTTGATTCTGATATATTTTTCCATTTAAAAACCTCTTCTATAT
>DFHJ01000094.1 GCA_002372665.1 Anaerovibrio lipolyticus | reverse complement strand
GGAGTGCCACTTCTTGGAATATGTGTGGGCCTTCAGGTGCTTTTTGAGGGCAGCGAGGAATCTCCAAATGCCAAAGGCTTGGGGGTTTTCAAGGGTATAGTGAAACGCATAAATGCCCCTGGGCTGAAGGTGCCCCACATGGGCTGGAATTCTGTGGAATTTGCCCAAAAGGATTTGTGTTTATTTAAAGATGAGCCGGAGGTGCCATATTTCTATTTTGTTCATAGCTATCATGCAGTGCCGGAGGACAGCTCTATTGTGGCTGCTACTACAGAATATGGCGAAAAGCTGACGGCGGCAGTAGCCAAGGGTAATGTAATGGCCACCCAGTTTCACCCGGAAAAATCCGGGGATGTGGGCCTGCTGATTATCAAAAATTTCATCGAGAGTTAATATCGAAATTAAATTTTGCAAGGCGTTAGTGGAAGGAAGATTTTATGCTTATTTTTCCTGCTATAGATATTCGTGGAGGCAAGGCTGTGCGCCTTTATAAGGGGGATTTTTCCCAGGAGACGGTTTTTGGTGAGCCAGAGGAAATGGCTGCAAAGTGGGAATCTCTTGGGGGGCAGTATCTGCATCTGGTGGATTTGGATGGTGCAAGAGCAGGCAAGTCCATTAATCTTGAAGTGGTAAAGAAAATAATTGCTAAGGTCAATATCCCCGTGGAATTAGGCGGTGGCATCCGCACAATGGAAAATATTGATGAGGTTCTTTCTATCGGGGTTCAGAGGGTTATTTTGGGCTCCGTGGCCGCCAAAAATCCAACTCTGGTAAAGGAGGCCTGTGCCAAGTACGGCGAGCGGGTGGTGGTTGGCATTGATGCCAAGGACGGTATTGTGGCTGTGGATGGCTGGGAGGTTTCAGGAAACGTGGAGGTTGGAGCCCTCGCCAAGGAAATGGCCAAGGCTGGTGTGAAAACCATTATTTACACTGATATTTCCCGTGATGGTACCCTTGAGGGGGTAAATGTTGAAGCCACTGCCAAGCTGGCCAGAGAAAGCGGCATAAAGGTGGTGGCCTCTGGTGGCGTTAAATCAATCGATGATATCAAGGCACTTCTTCCCTATGAAAGGGATGGCATAGAAGGGGTTATAGTTGGCAAGTCCATTTACACCGGTTCCCTTGATTTATCTGAGGCTATCAAGGTTGCAGCTGGGGCAGAGGAGTGATAGGTATGTATACTAAGAGAATAATTCCCTGCCTTGATGTAAAAGGGGGCCGTGTCGTTAAGGGCACCAATTTCGTGGGACTTAGAGATGCCGGTGATCCCGTAGAACTGGCCCGCCGTTATGATGAGGAACGCTGCGATGAACTGGTTTTTTTGGATATTACCGCTTCCAATGAACAGCGGGACACCATAGTACAGGTGGCTCGGGACTGCGCCTCCCAGGTGTTTATTCCCTTTACTATAGGTGGAGGTATACGAACTCCTGAGGATATGCGTAAAATGTTGAAGGCCGGGGCGGATAAGACCTCGGTAAATTCTGCCGCAGTTAAAAATCCTGATATTATTCGTCAAGGTGCAGAAATCTTCGGACGTCAGTGTGTGGTGCTGGCGGTGGATGCCAAAAAGACGGGGGAGGATAAGTGGGAGGTATTCGTGAACGGCGGACGCACTCCTACGGGAATAGATGTGATAGATTGGGTTAAAAAGGGCACTGAATTGGGAGCCGGGGAAATTCTGCTTACCAGCATGGATGCAGACGGCACCAAGGATGGCTACGATATACCTCTTACCAGGGCTGTTTCTGAGGCTGTTGATGTTCCTGTTATTGCTTCTGGCGGAGCAGGAAAGCTGGAGCATTTCTATGATGTGCTGACTCTTGGAAAGGCTGATGCAGTATTGGCTGCCTCAGTTTTCCATTATGGACAGTTTACTATCAGACAGGTAAAGGAATACCTGCGGGATAGAGGAATAGAAATGAGATTTTAAAATATAAGGAACAAGCACAGTTGACTTCAGCGAGAGACTCTGGGCTAAAACTATTGTTTTGCGTTTTAATTAACAACAAGAAAAGTCGAACTCGCTTCGCTCAAACAACGACATTTTCTAGCTGTGTAAGAATGCAAAAAATAGTTTCTTAACGCCCATCGCTCAATGCTTCAGTCAATCTGCACTTGTTCCTTAAATATCAAGTATAAATGGCAGTGGCTCTATAGCCTCTGTCAGAGGTAACTACAAATGGAGGGATACACTATGATTGACATTTCAATGATTAAATTTGATGAAAAGGGCCTGGTACCAGCCATTGTTCAGGAAGAAAATGGCCAGGTGCTGATGATGGCATACATGAATGCTGACTCTCTCCAAAAAACCATTGAAACGAGAACCACCTGGTTCTGGAGCCGCAGCCGCAAGGCATTATGGAATAAGGGAGCCACCTCTGGAAACGTGCAGGAGGTAAAGGACCTTTATTACGATTGTGATGGGGATACCATTTTGGTTATTGTTCATCAGAAGGGCACTGGTGCCTGCCATACTGGTACATATTCCTGCTTTAGCGGGCGCAGGCTGCTGAAAAATGAAAAGGCTTTGGCTGTTGTTGATCAGCCGGAGAAGTATTATCTGGCCAACATCATGAACGAGCTTTATGATGTTATCAAGGATCGCCAGCTGAATCCAAAGGAAGGCTCTTACACCAATTATCTGTTTGAAAAGGGTCAGGACAAGATTCTTAAAAAGGTGGGTGAGGAGGCTGTGGAGACAATTATTGCCTCCAAGAACAACGATAAAAATGAAATCATCTATGAGATGGGCGACCTCTGGTATCACTGTCTTGTACTGATGGCATATCACAACATCAATCCTGAGGAGGTTTTCTGTGAGCTGCTAAATCGTCATAATGGCGGTGATTATCATAAATTTACGGGTAAAACCGGCATTCGTCCTGTAGATTAAATTAAAAATGTATTTAAAACGCCTGTCCTTTGTTATATAACGAGGTGAAGAAATTATTAACCTCGTTGAAACGCTAATAGGAATATTTTTCTTTTTATTAAAGAAAAATTTGAACAATTGCGTTATAATTACAGGTAGTGATACTTTGAAGGGCAGGCGTTTTTTATGTACAAGGATATATTTAAGGCTTTGCGAGAGGCAGCCTTAGTTAAAAATAATCTTAATACAAGAAAGATGAACCATGAAGAAGTGCCTATACCCCAGAAGCCATATCCTGAGGATGCCCAGCTGATAGCCTTGCCGGAACCGGATTATCTGGAGGATAAGGAGGTCAGCTTTTTGGAGCTAATGGAGCTTCGTTCCACAGTTCGTGAATACAGTGAGCGACCTCTTACCATGAAGGAGCTGTCTTTTCTGCTGTGGTGTACCCAAGGGGTTAAGATGGTGCTTCCTGCCGGTGCTACCAAGCGTACTGTACCTTCGGCTGGTGCCAGAAACGCCTTTGAAACCTATCTTTACATAGATAAGGTTGAGGGACTTGAAAAGGGCTTATACAGATTTTTGGCCTTTGAGCATGCACTTCTGCCAGTTGATATGGGTGATGGCGTCAAGGAAAGATTGCAAAAGGGCTTCAATAAAATAAATATGTATGATGCAAGTGCTGTTACCTTTATGTGGGCGGCAGTTCTTGACAGAATGGACTATGCCTTTGGGGGAAGGTCGTTGCAGTATCTTTATCTGGATGCTGGGCATGTGTGCCAAAATCTTTATTTGGCGTGCTATACCCAGGAAATTGGATGCTGTGCCATAGGTCATTTTAATGATGAAGAGCTGAACTGCGAATTAGGCCTTGATGGGGAAGAAGAATTCATGGTCTATGCGGCACATGTGGGCAAAATCAGATAAAAGGGGTTGAGTTATTATGGCTCATAATACAAGAGAGAGTTCTATTTTTGCACCAATGACAGGAAAAATAGTTGATTTAATTGAGGTGCCTGATGATACCTTCTCCAAAAAGATGATGGGTGATGGCGTGGCCATTATTCCAAAGGATGGTATGCTGTACAGCCCTATTAGTGGTATAGTTTCCGTAGTGGCTGCCACTAAGCATTCTATTGGCTTCCAGACAAATACTGGCCTCAATATTTTGGTTCACGTTGGCTTGGAGGCCCATGAGGTGGCGGATAAGACTACTATTTTACATGTAAAGCAGGGCCAGCGGGTTCAGGCCGGTGATCTTGTGGCAGAATACGATTTGGGGGCCTTTGAGGAAAAAGGAATTAATACTATTACTCCTGTTATCGTTGTAAATGAGGAAGAGGATGACACGGAAATCAAGGCCAATGTTGGGGATGTAGAGGCCGGTGCCGGTGAGATTTTTAAGGTAGTTGAGATAATTAAGGAAGAGGCCCCTGAGGGGGAGGAAAAGCCTGCTGAGGACGCAACAAAGGAGGCAGGAGCTTCTGAGAAGGAAGTAAAGGAGCCGCCAAAGGATGTATCCGTCATTGATGAGCTGAAAAATGAAAGCGAGGAGTTCCTCAAAGATTCCACTAACTGGGTGAAGCTGGGTGCAATGTTTGTGGGGCTTGTTGCAATATTGGTTGTGATTTTCGTAACCATAGGTGTATTCCTGAATAGTGGTGGCGGAGAATAAAAGTAAGTACAGAAGTTGTGGAGGATTTTTATGGAGCTGGATCAGGATATTCAATATTTGAAGGGAATCGGACCGAAAAAGGCTCAGCTCCTTAAAAAATTAGGTATAAGCAAAATATTTGATATGCTGACCCACTATCCCCGGGGCTATGAGGATCAAAGCAGCATTACTCCTATTGGAGAGCTGAAGCCAGGTGAAAAGTCTACTGTTTCCGGTGTTATAACCTCTCTGCAGGAAAAAAGAGCCGGGCGTCGGAATATGCTTATTCTGACAGCCATGGTTAGTGATGGCACTGGATTTGTGCAGATTACGTGGTTTAATCAGCGGTTTTTGAAGGCGAAGCTAAAGCCAGGTAAAAAGGTTTTTGCTACCGGAAAGGTGGAATTCGCTTTTGGAGGTCAGGGTCAGTACGCCATGAGTCAGCTTTCTTCCTTTGAGATTATGGACGCTGATGAGGATGAGACCAAGGGGCTGGGAATACTTCCTATTTACCCTTCTACAGATGCCCTTAATCAAAAATTTTTCCGAAAATCCATCAGAGAGCTTTTAAATAGTGTGGATTCGATTCCGGAGGTTATTCCTGAAAATATTGCCAATCGTTATAGGCTGTTGCCCCGTGGAGAAGCCTTTTGGGGAATTCATTTCCCGGACAGCTTTGCCAAGGTTAAGCAGGCCAGGAATCGTCTGGCATTTGAGGAGCTGTACCTTATACAGTGTGGCCTTATGATGCTGAAAAAGCGGACTCAGGAGAAAAAGCAGGGCATAAGACATGGGCTCAACAGCGTAACAGTGGATAAGCTTATGGGGTCGCTGCCTTTTGAACTGACCGGTGACCAGCGAAGGGCCTGGAATGATATTTGCAATGACATGGAGAGCTCTGTGCCTATGCGTCGGTTGGTGCAGGGAGATGTGGGCTCCGGCAAGACTGTTATCGCTATGCTGGCCCTTATAAAGACAGTAGAAAACGGTTATCAGGGGGCCCTAATGGCTCCTACGGAAATTTTAGCCAGACAGCATTATGAAGGTTTCGTAAAACAGCTGGAGCCACTTGGAGTAAAAGTGGCTCTTTTGTCTGGAAAGCTCACGAAAAAGCAGCGGGAGCAGATTTATGAGGAGCTGGCAGCTCAGCAAATAGATATTGCTATCGGTACTCATGCCCTTATTCAGGAACAGGTGTTCTTTAAGAAGCTGGGCTTGGTGGTAACAGACGAGCAGCATCGTTTTGGAATCAATCAGCGGGCTGAGCTGGAGAAAAAGGGCACACTCATGCCGGATGTGCTGGTTATGACGGCTACCCCAATTCCCCGCACTATGACTTTGACGGTATATGGTGATTTGGATGTGTCACTTATTCGGGAACTGCCACCTGGCAGAAAGCCGGTGAGAACCTTCGTGCGCACTCCGGACAGGCGTGAGCTTATTTATAAATTTATGCGGGATGAAATTTCTAAGGGGCGTCAGGGATATGTTGTATGCCCTCTCATTGAAGACAGTGAGGAAAGCAATCTCCTGTCTGCTGAGGCAGTTTATGATGAGCTGACACATGGCATTTTTCGGGATATTCCCTGCGGTCTGGTTCATGGTAAGCTGAAGCAGAAGGACAAGGAAGCTATTATGCAGGAGTTCTATGAGGGACATATTAAGCTGCTGGTGGCAACAACAGTTATCGAGGTAGGTGTCAATGTGCCCAATGCCAGCATGATGGTCATTGAAAATGCCCAGCAATTTGGTCTGGCTCAGCTTCATCAGCTTAGGGGACGTATCGGCCGTGGTGAATACAGCTCATATTGTGTGCTGGTGACAGATGGAAAAACTGAGGTTTCCAAGGAACGTATGCGGATTATGGAGACCACCTCTGATGGCTTCGTATTGGCCGAGGAGGATTTAAAGCTCCGGGGGCCGGGGCAGTTCTTTGGTTCAATGCAGCACGGACTGCCGGATTTAAAGATTGCTGATGTATTGCAGGATATAGATATTTTGCTGGAGGCTCGTCGGGCAGCCCTTGAAACTATGGAAAACAGGGTGGATTTGGATTATGTGCTGCCTATCCTGGAGCTTCAGTACAAAGAGCATTTTATGAATATTACCGATACCTGATTAGTGTAAAATAGTGAAGAAATAGTGAAGAAATAGTGAAGAAATAGTGAAAAATAGTGAAAAAATAGTGAAATTTTAGTGAAAAAATTACGCCACCTCTGATATAATTATCATGAGGTGGTTTTTTATGATGAAAGTAATTTTGACCAATGAAATCCTTAGATATATAACTGATATAGATAAAAACAGATACAAGGTTTCTTCAGTAAAACTATCAAAGAATATAGTTAATAAGCTGCGTAAGAATTCAAAGAAAATGAGTTCTTTTGCTTCCAATAAAATAGAGGGAAATCCTCTGTCAGAAAAACAGGTTGATGAAGTCATAGATCGGGATGAAAGGAAGCATTTTCTTAAACCGGAGCAAGAAGTACGAAATTATTTTTTGGCACTTAATTATTTGGAAAAACAAGCCAAGAAAAAGGAAAAGTTTTCAACTAAGCTGATTTTGGATGTGCAGAAGTATGTGGAAAAAGGAGCTTCAAGGGAAAAAATAGGTTTACGGGGGCCTACGGTTCCAGGGGTGTTATTTGCTGTATACGATTCAAAAACTGGTAATCCTGATTATATACCTCCGGAATATTGTGATGTTCCGGATCTTTTAGATGAATTAGTTGATTACGTAAATACCACGGATGACCATCCGTTGCTGGTTGCAGCAGCTGTCCATTATCAGTTGGTTACCATTCATCCCTTTGAAGACGGGAATGGTAGAACCGCTAGACTGTTGTCCGGGTATATTCTCGATATTAATGGATATGGCTTTAATGGAATAGGTTCATTGGAAGAATATTTTGCTTATGATGTAAATGAATATTATGAGTCTATCCAGATGGGATTGCCGGCACTATATTATTCGGGACGGAATAATCCACCTCATCCTGAGATATGGATAAAATATTTCTTGCGCATGGTATTGCTGTATTCAAATAAGGTCTGCGAATTATCAGAAAGCTCCAATGCTGATGACTTGAAAGGCAGCCTGTCTTATTTAAAGAGCAAAGAGAAAGAGCTGTTGTTATTATTGCTTGATAAGTACAGATGTGAATTTACCCCGATAGAGGTGAGTCGGGAAATTGGCGTAACAAATAAAACCGTGATAAATCGTCTGGCAGTTCTGGCAAAAAATGGCTTCGTTATACCACATATTGTAAATCAGCGCATACGGTCATACGAGTTGAGTGAATTTAGCAGGAAGAATGAGAAGGACTTAAAGAGGTTAATAGGGTGATCGTGAGGA
This sequence comes from Anaerovibrio lipolyticus, assembly GCA_002372665.1. Classification (GTDB taxonomy): domain Bacteria; phylum Bacillota; class Negativicutes; order Selenomonadales; family Selenomonadaceae; genus Anaerovibrio; species Anaerovibrio lipolyticus_C. Next base: position 2,183 of record DFHJ01000094.1, on the reverse strand, counting down.
TATTTTGAGGTAAGGAGAACAATATCTTTATAATATATAATGAAATAGTTAAAAGATAGTACTCTTTTACGAGGCCATATGATTTTTTGATGTCGTTAAAATTTAAATGATTGATTTTCAAATATCAAAATGCTGTCATGGAATAAAAACTGTGGCGGCATTTTTTCATATTTCTATGGCAAAATTTGGATAGTTGCTGTATAATATATTTATATTTTCACAAAGTAAAGTGTAAAAGAATAAAAGTACGAAAGCGTCATAAACATATAGTATATTAACAGGTGGTGTATTTATGGTAAATCCTAAGTTAAGGGATGATTTGAACGATCAGCTTTGCGAGGCAGTTTTAAAATTGGAAACTGTGGAGGAATGCTATCAGTTCTTTGAGGATATTTGTACTATCAGTGAAATAAAGGCTATGAGCCAGCGGCTGGAAGTGGCCCGTATGCTGCAGGATCATCACACCTATGATGATATTGTAAGCCGTACCGGGGCCAGCACAGCTACCATCAGTAGGGTAAAGCGTTGCCTTAATTATGGTGCAGATGGCTATTCACTGGTGTTTGATCGCCTAAAGGACAAGAAATAGTATTAAAGCAAGTTGAACGTAGGAGAAGTGACTATGGAAAATAGAGAAATGGTTTTGGAAATCCCTTATGGTACAAGAGACTTTTTACCTCGTGAGGCTGCCGGTAAGCGTGCCATTGAAGCAGCAATAGCTGAAGAATTCAACCTTTGGGGCTATGATGAAATAGTGACGCCAACCGTTGAATTTTTGGATACACTTACTATGGGCAACGGAAGTAATTTGGAGCCTCATATGTTTAAGCTCTTTGATAAGAATAACCGTACCATGGCTCTGCGCTACGAGATGACTACTCCTATTGCCAGAGTGGCTGCTTCCCGTATGAAGGAAGATAAGCTGCCATTAAAGCTGTCGTATATTAGCTCAGTATTTCGTTATGAGCAGGCTCAGACCGGTCGTCAGTGTGAATTCCATCAGGCGGGGGTTGAGCTGTTGGGCAGTGATAAGGCAACTGCAGATGCAGAGATAATTGCTTTGGCCATTTCTGCCTTGAAAAAGACGGGACTTAATGACTTTATTATTTGCCTTGGACAGGTGGACTTTATTAATGGCCTTATGAAGCAGTGCGGCTTAAGTGCCAAGGAAATGGGCAATATTCGTGCAGCCATTGAAAACCGCGATTTGGTAGGTCTTAATAATATAGCTGACAAGGCGGATATTTCCGAGGATGCCAAAAAGATGGTTAAGGAGATTCCGCTTCTTCACGGTAACCGCGAAGTTCTAAAGAAGGCCTATTCTATGGTGAACAATGAGCAGTCCCGTAAGGCCCTGGATAATCTGTCTGAAATCTGCAATCTTTTGGAAGCCTATGGCTTTTCAGACTATATAACTTTTGATTTGGGTGTAATTCGTGATTTCAGCTATTACACTGGCATGGTGTTTGAGGCATATACCCCGGGACTTGGTTACCCATTATGTGGTGGTGGACGCTATGACAATATGTTGACGGATTTTGGCACAGATATGTCGGCCACTGGCTTTGCCTTTGGCATAGAGCGGGTAATGCTGGCTTTGGAACGTCATGGCTTGAAGGCACCACAGACTCAACGTGATGTATATGTAGCTTTTGCACCTGGCAAGGAGCCGGAGGCAATAAAGGCAGTTCAGAAGCTGCGTGCGGCTGGGGAAGCCTGTGAGATGGCAATGGGACCGTCTACGGAACAGGATGCTGAGGAATATCGTGCAGGAAAGGGATATCAGCAGCTGATATTCGTAAAATAGATATGAGCAGAATAGTTCAATTCGTTAGGGGAATACTGGCTAAGGGACCTGACAAAAAGGAACAGAATATAATAAATGACCTGCTGTCCCCTGAGGCTCAGCAGGCATTTTATAATATGACAGTTGCAGATCAGCGTCATTGTCTAAATGTAATGAAAACTGCAATGGATATTGCTACCTGTAGAGGCTTGTCCGATTCCATTGATATGGATTTTTTGAAGCGCTGCTGTTTGTTGCATGATATTGGCCGGGGGCCGAAGATGAACAGCTTCCGTAAGGTTTATGGTGTTTTATTGGACAAATTTTTCCATGACTGGTCCATTAATAACAGTGACAAGGCCAGTGATAATATCTTTAAGGATATTATGTATAGATA
>DFHJ01000114.1 GCA_002372665.1 Anaerovibrio lipolyticus | reverse complement strand
TTCATCTCTTATTCCAAAATCCGGCTATCCCATGGTGGCCCTTATTATGGATGTGGCACCAAATTCTATTGATGTAAATGTTCACCCACAGAAAAGCGAGATTAAATTTGAGGATGAGGGCAGAATTTTTAAAGCTGTGTATAAAGCCGTGCTGGACGCAGTGCGCCCCCATGGCGAGGCTCTTGGGAATATCGCTGCCCAGGTGGAGCGCCCCGAGAGACATTTTACGGGAATTCCTGCTTCCATGAAGGAGTCAAAGCCCGTTATGGAGCCCCTTATTGATGAGATGCACTTTGTACCGGCATCACAGCCAAGGACAACCAGTGCAGCCAGCTCTGTAAGTCATAGTGATTATACTCCCTCCAGTATCCCGTCTTCGGCGTATCAGTATCGGGTGGAGCAGCAGGCCAAGACCTTGCATGAGGCCCAGGAGGAGTTGTCCCAGCTGAAGGGTGAAGATATGGTTGCTTCTAATGGCAGGAGTGCAAATGCAGCAGAAATGACGGTATTGGAAAATAATGTACTGGTAGATAGGTCAACTGGGGAAGTAATACAGAAATCTGTTGGTATCAGTGCAACTCCAATGGTTCCTATCGGTCAGGTGGATAACACCTATATTATTGCCCAGGATGCAGATGGTCTTTATATCATTGACCAGCATGCTGCCCATGAGCGCATATTATATGATCGTTTTGCGGCCATGACGGAGCGTATACCATCACAGCAGCTCTTGGTACATCTCATATTGGATTTTAGCGAAAGGGAAGCCCAGCTTATTGAAAGCAATCTGGAGATGTTCCATAGCTTGGGCTTTGGCCTTGAACCAAGCGGGCCGGACCAGTATCGTCTAATTGAGATTCCAGCGGATATTCCTGTGGCTGAGGCAGAAAACACAATTAGGGAAATATTGGTTTCCCTGGAGGATATGCATCAGCTTAGTGCAGCGGAAATTCGTCATGAGTGCCTTGCTATGACAGCCTGTAAGGCGGCAATAAAGGCGGGCTTTGAGCTTAATTTCCGTCAGATGGAAATTATTCTGGATGAGCTTAACAAAACCGCCATGCCATATACCTGCCCTCACGGCAGACCAACAATTTTGAAATTCAGCAGCGATGAGCTGGCCAAGATGTTTAAGCGCACAGGCTTTTGAGTTGCACATATATTTAGGGAGAATTAATGCTAAATACCATTGTCACGACGGACAGAAAAAATCATAAGGAAAGCATTGAGCTGGCAGCCTATGCGGCGGAGAAGCTGGGGATTAAAAATGTTAAACGCAATCGGGCGGCTTTACCGGAAATGCGTGAAGAATACGGTGTAGATAACATTTTGGTGGCTAAGAAAGGCAGCTTTGTTTTGGATACCCTTGATGGGGAGCTGTTTTTTCACCCTAATATGTCCCAGCTTCGTATAAAGAATATTCGTATGGGTGATGAGGATCACATGACAGCCGCCATGGATTTAAAGGAAGGCATGAGCGTTTTGGATTGTACCTTGGGGTTTGGTGCTGATGCCATAGTGGCCAGCTTTGTTACGGGGGAAGGGGGAAGTGTCACCGGCTTGGAGGCCAGTCCCCTTATTGCCTTTGTCACTGGTGAAGGCATGAAGCATTTTCTCGCCACCAATTACGAGCTTCACAGTGCCATTAAGCGGGTAAATGTTATAAATGCTGATTACAATGATTATTTAAAAACTCTGCCCGATAAGTCTATGGATGTTGTCTATTTTGATCCTATGTTCCGTCATCCATTAAAGGACAGCCATAATATAAATCCTATTCGTGCTGTGGCTGACCATCGGCCTTTGGAGCTATCAGCGGTGGAGGAGGCCAAACGGGTGGCACGTCATAGGGTTGTAATGAAGGAAAACAGCCGTAGCCTGGAGTTTGCCCGCTTGGGCTTTGATATCATTGTGGGGGGCAAGCACTCCAAGGTACATTATGGTGTTATAAAACTGTAGGTGTAATGGATAAAATGATTAATGATAACATTCCTGACAATATGCAATATAGCTTTCTGGTGAAGCTGCGAAATGAGCATCCTGCCTGGCGCCTGTTAGCCTCTGAGCAGTGCAGCTTCGTGGCGGCTTTCCTTTATCAGGAGTTTATGGTGAAGAATCAGAGAGCCGTACCAGAGGACAGATTGTTGGAGGATCTTAATAATTTTATATATGATCTTCACGATAATGCCAAGGCCCAGGGGATTATCCGTCCCGCCAAGGATTATCTTGCTTCATGGACTGATGGTCAGCACTCATGGCTACGTAAATTTTTTGTGAAAAAAAACGAGCCCTGCTACGATCTGACAGCAGATGCCCAGCGTGGTATAGAATGGCTGGCTGGTTTGAGAAAGCAGAGCTTTATTGGAACGGAATCCAGAGTTCGTCTTGTGTTTAACCTTATTCGTGAAATTGATGAGGAAAGCAATATAAGTGCCGAAAGCCGCATAGCCCGGCTTAAAGAGGAAAAGGAGGCTATTGAAAAGGAGATTTCCCGCCTGGAAAATGGTGGAACTCCAAAGGTTTTAGATGAAGTTCAAATAAAGGACCGATATATTCATGCTGCCGAAACCGCCAGAAGTATACTGGCGGATTTTCGTGAGGTGGAGGAAAATTTCCGTCAGCTGGAGCGCAGTCTTATGGAGCAGATAGTTACCTGGAAAAAGGGCAAGGGAGAGCTTTTGGAAAAGTTCTTTCAGGACAGGGACTATATACAGCACTCAGAGCAGGGCAGGAGCTTTGGAGCTTTTTGGGACTATTTGATGAACCAGTCTTCAAGGGAAGAATTGGATGAGGCTTTGGGAAGAATATTAAAAATACAGGGCATTGAACAGGTGGAAAAGCAGTATGATATGCGTCATATCCGCCGTCAGTGGTCAGAAGCTGCCAGACAGGTTATGGACACCGTCAGCAATTTGTCCCGCCAAATCCGCCAATATGTGGACGAAGGGTATCTGGAGCAGGAACGGTATATTTATGAGCTCATTAAACAGGTGGAGGATAAGGCAATTTCCATAAAGGACAATATTCCCCGGGATGCTGAATTTGCCCAGATGGATCAGGCAGCCCCATTTTTTGATTTTATTATGGACAGACCACTCTTTGTGCCGCCGAAAAAGCCTATTATTGAAAGCAGTGCCATTGAAAAGGGAAGTCATCAGGGCTCCGTGGAGGCACTTTTTAAACAGGTATATGTGGACCGAAAGGTGCTGGAGGAAAATATCGCTGATGTTCTGGGGGACAAGGAGAAGGTTTCCCTAAGTGCGATTTTGGAAAAGCACCCGCTTACCAAGGGACTTACAGAGCTCCTGAATTATCTGGTAATTGCCAGCAGTGACAGCCGCAGCTTTGTGGATGGTGAGCGTCAGCTTCTGGATATGGAAAATGTAAACGCCGTGGATATTCAGGTGGATATGGATAAGATTATTTTTTATAAAAAGGAGGGGTAAGGGATGGCAAATACTATGGCTGAAGAAAAGGACATGGACTATTCCCGTGCCCTGATTACGATTTTAAAGGGGGTGGTGGATAAGCGCACCCAGCCGGATATATGGAATATAATTAAGGATAATCAGCCCCGTATGGAGGAATATGTAGCCCAGATTGGCTTACTTCTCTATGTGGATGATAATGCGGGCTATGCCTATGTGAAGCAAAATGATGATGAAAATCTACCTCGGTTGGTGCCACGCCATCAGCTAAGCTATGGCTTGAGTATCCTTTTGGTGCAGCTTCGCAAGAGTCTGGGGGATTTTGATGCCTCCAATGGTGATAGTATTTTGGTTCTTTCATTTGAGGATATAAAGCTGAGATTGAAGCCATTTTATCCCGCCGCTACCAATGAAACAAAATTTGATAATGAGGTGAACCGCCACATTAAAAAGGCTGTGGAAATGGGCTTTTTGTCAGAGGTCTACGGTCAGGCGGATGCCTATGAGGTTAGGGAGCTCATAAGGAGCTTTGTGACCGCTGATTGGCTCCAGAGGTTTAATGAGCGGTTGCAGGACTATCTTGATTTCGGCAGCAGAAATGCTGAGGAACCATCTGAGGAAAATGCCTTGGATTTTTAAATGTTTAAAGTTATTATTTTTGGAGGTGCATAATATGTCACTTAAAGAACAGCTGGCAAATGATATGAAGGAAGCAATGAAGGCCAAGGAAAAGGAACGCTTGGCTGTTATCCGCATGGTCAGAGGTGCCATTAAGCAGCAGGAAATTGACAACAAGGTAGAACTGGATGATGATGCTGTAATAGCCGTTATCAGCAAGGAAGTTAAGATGCGTAAGGACTCCATCGCAGATTTCGAAAAGGGTGGTCGGTCTGATCTGGTAGCCCAGAATGAAGCAGAGATTGCTTTTTTGATGCCATATTTGCCACAACAGTTATCTGAGGATGAGGTGCGTGCCTTGGTGAAAGAGGCTGTGGAGCAGACTGGTGCTTCCTCACCGAAGGATATGGGCAAAGTAATGGGCGCACTTATGCCAAAGGTTAAAGGCCGTGCTGATGGAAAGATGGTCAATACATTAGTAAAGGAAGCCCTGAATTAAGCAGGTGATGGGATGAATACAATTTGTGTTCTTAAAAATGTAGATTTATCCGATGTTAATGGATAAAAAACAAATCAGGTCAGTTACTCATAGCTTTTGTGGTATCTGACCTGTTTTGTATTTGTTGAGAAAAATATATTGAATTTATGATGTTTACATGTAATATTGATTCATTTTTGAAAAATGAGCTGGTGAAAATAAGGGGCTATTTCTATAAACTAATGGCAAATTTTCCCAATGATTCTTTTGAAAAAATGCTGGAGCAGCGCAAGGAATGGCTGCCACCTGTATATATTTCAGATGAAGTGATAGCTATTCCTAAAGCTAATGGCCCCTTTGATAAGCAGCTGGGGAAATCTATTAAAAAGGGATACAGTGTATTCATATACTATGAGGCAGTGAAGGAATATTGCTGCACATTTCATTTGGAGAACGAATATGAAAGTGTTTTAAGCATGGTGCTTGCCCATGAATTTTTTCATTCCCTGCACCGAATATGGGATGAAAAGGCCTTTTTGCAGGATGCAAGCCCCAGAACGGGAATATCTATGGAAAGAAAGCACCAGCTGACGGAGTCGTTGGCAGATTATTTTGCATATTCATGGATGAAAAGCCATGCCGATAAGAGCTATATCGCAGTGGCCAAGCACAGAAAAGACCTGTGGTTGGAATACACACCTGCCAACTGGCCCTACAGTGCCGCCATGGTATATTTGAACGACCATAAGAAGTTTTTTGAAATATTGGAGTTACTCAAATCGAATCCCGCTACGGCATATAGGAAATTAATTAGTTAATTAATGGGTATAACGGGGAAAAATGCCAAACGCCCCATGTTACCGAGGAGGAAGTCAAGGCGGCATTTGTCTCTGCCTACAACAAGTTGGTAACCGAAAAGAAGGAAATCATCGCCAGCTTTGGGCAAGTATGGTGGAGTGTATCACGGTGGAAGTGAATAGCAGTATGACGGTGGTGTTTCGGGATGGGACGGAGGTTGAGGAATGATATCAATGTCAATCGGTTTCTATGCCATATATGCTTTTAGCATTCGTTGAACCGCCGCTTCTATATCCATTTTCCCCTCGCTGAGACACCACTCGAAGATACAGCCCTTTACAATCGTGCAGATATCCGCGCTCATTTGGTGGATATCTGCTTTTTTTGGTATGCCGCCCCCCGCTTGTGCCGTGACAAGTTCCCGCTCACATCTGGCCATGACCGTTCCAGCGGCAAACTTTCCGTCTGTTTCTCCCATATAGGTGTGGAGTGCCTGATTGTCCGGCGTGTAAAAACTGCGCATAAAAGCTATGCCAAGGCTCATATACTGCCGGATAAGGTGCATATACAGTTCCGTTATGCGTCCGGCAATATCGGAGGTTGGAGCCGTAAGTTCGACTGTTTCGAAGGAGAGCCCTCGCACAAAGTGCATCATCAG
>DFHJ01000078.1 GCA_002372665.1 Anaerovibrio lipolyticus | reverse complement strand
GTTTATTTGTCTACAGTCTGAAAGGAGGTAGCCTAAATGGCTACCTCCTTCTTACTAATATACTTCTTAGTGATAAGAGATAACTCTTGGCCATCGAAGGCAAATTTTACTGATAAGCATCAGAAATTGTAGTGAATGCGTACTATGAGCATAGCAATACGGATACTAGAGCTTAACCGCTCTTTTTTTCGATTGTTTTTTGTGGAATGCGCCGCAGGAAAACTGTCGCATAAGTTTTTTCAGCTCTTATCCCCCAGCTAATCTATAATCAATACCTTTTTTATAGAAAATATATATATTTACCTGTATTTCCCTTCCTTTCATAGCTATCTTTCTATACACATAGCGTATATTAAAATATGTTATGTGTTTTTTATTTTTTACAGTAAACTTTAAAAGGTAATATAAAACCATTTTGTATCATAGTTTTTAAGGTCAGTCGTTATGGGGGTTCAGCTACCCATATACATTACCGAATTGTAATATTATTTTCCGGTTTTGTCTGGGGCCCAGTATGACTGATGTTGGGGAATTGTGTTTTTAATTTTTTAAAATAGTGCTACAATTATATTGTATAAATTATATTTACAATGGCAGGTGATACCGTGGATACGATTGAGTTAGAAGTATTATTGGAACTGATAAAGCAAAGTCGGAGGAGGGAGCTGGTGAGGTTTCTCAAAGAGCATTATATTGAAGATGCTAGGATTCTACTCATGTCAAGACTTCCAGATAGCAAGTCAATGGATAAAGGTTTGCTTTGCTTATTGTTGGTAAATCAGAATGTTTATAATTCGAGGTATGAAGACTTCTGGGTGCTTTTTGATAACATATCTGGGGATAAGGAAATCTTTCAGAAATACTACAAGCAAAAAGCTGAAATTGTTGCTTTTCTTGGTTGTGAAAATAGTAATGACAATACCTTTGACCCTGATAAGCAATATGTGGTCACCAGAGAAAAGGTGGGCCGGCCCCGCAGGGTTTTAAATGATGAAGAAAAAAGTGCTATTAGACAGCTTCGGGAACAGGGGATGGGTATTAATAAGATAGCCAAGGACTTGCAGATAAATAATCGTCTGGTGATGGTTTATTGCCGGGAATTATCGTAAAACAGAGTTACTACTTTTTTTGCCCAATCAAATTAGCTTTAAATCCAATAGATGGTATAATTATTTTATCTAAATAATATCGTGGAGGATGAATACATGGCATCGCAGGAATTAAATCAGGCTCTTTGGGGAGCGGCCAATGTTATGAGAAGCACCATGAGTGCTGATGAATACAAGGATTATCTGTTAGGACTGGTATTCTATAAGTATCTTTCGGACCGCCAGCTGTATGCGGTAGTGGATTTATTGGAGGACCGTAAGCCTGATTCGCTGGATGAGGCACAACAGATTTATGAGGAAGCCCGTAATGGCGGTGACTGGGAGGATTTGGCAGCTGAGCTGGAGGAAAGCTATGGTTTTGCCATCAAGCCTGAATACACCTTTACGGCTCTGTACAAGGCCATAAATGACAGAACATTTACTACCGACCAGCTGCGTCAGGCCATGCGTGATATTGAGCAGGGTGGACAGATAGTTCGTGGGCAGAAGCCTTATGAGGATCTTTTCGAGGAGTTTGATATTGATTCCAAGAGCCTTGGTACAACCCCAGCCAAGCGTAATGCCATGCTTTCTGATGTAATGAAGGAGCTGGCCCATATAGATTTCACCCAGTATGGTGCGGATGCCTTGGGTGATGCTTATGAATATCTTATTGGACAGTTTGCCGCCGGTTCCGGCAAGAAAGCTGGTGAGTTCTATACTCCACAGGCCGTATCTGAGCTGATTACCAGAATAGTGACAATGGGCAAAGAGGATAAGCCGGGCTTTTCCCTGTATGACCCTTGCATGGGTTCTGGTTCTCTGCTTCTTCAGGCCAGAAATTATATAAGTGAGGATTGCCAGAATACAATCCAGTTCTTCGGGCAGGAGTTATCTCATACAACCTATAACTTGGCCCGCATGAACATGATTCTTCATAATGTGCCATTTACCCATCAGCATTTTAGAAATGGTGATTCCCTCGGTGACGACTGGCCAACTGAGGAACCTACCAACTATGATGCCACGGTAATGAATCCACCATATTCCCAGCACTGGAGCGCAGCTGCAGGGTTCCTTACTGACCCTCGCTTCCAGAGCTATGAGAAGCTGGCACCAAAGACCAGGGCTGATTTTGCCTTCTTGTTACATGGCTTCTACCATCTGAAGAATGATGGTACTATGGGAATTGTCCTGCCTCATGGCGTATTATTCCGCAGTGCGGCTGAGCTGACAATAAGAAAGCATTTGTTGGAAAATGGCAGTATCTATGCTGTTATTGGCCTTCCTGCGGGCATTTTCTTCAGCACCGGTATTCCTACCTGTGTCATTATCCTGAAGAAGGATAATACAGACCGAAGCATACTGTTTATTGATGCCTCCAAAGAGTTCCGTAAGGAAAAAGCCCAGAATTTTATGGACCCGGAGCATATCAATAAGATTGTGGAGGCTTATAAGAACAGGCAGGATATTGATAAGTTTGCCCATCTGGCCACCTTCGAGGAAATCAAGGAGAACGACTATAATCTTAATATTCCAAGATATGTGGACACCAGCGAACCAGAGCCGGAAATAGATTTGGATGCTGTAACTGCTGATATGGAGAGCATTGACAGAGAAATCCAGCAAGCAAACAATGACCTCTTGGCTATGCTTAATGACCTTACATTCAGCACCCCGGAAATAGAGAAATCCATGAGCAAGCTCATTAAAGCCTTGGAGGTGTAAGGATGAATACACCTAATATAAGATTTAAAGGATTTATGGACGCTTGGGAACAGCTGAAATTATCAGAGTTGACAACAATGCACGCAAGAATAGGTTGGCAAAATTTGCGTACCTCAGAATTTCTTGATAGTGGCGACTATATGCTAATTACCGGAACAGATTTTGATGATGGAAAAATTAATTTTTCAAATTGTCATTATGTTGAGAGGGAGCGCTATGACCAAGATAAGCATATTCAGATAAGTAATGGTAGTATTCTGATAACTAAGGATGGTACTTTAGGGAAAGTTGCTTATGTGGAAGGACTACCAATGCCAGCTACACTTAATGCTGGTGTGTTCAATGTAGAAATAATAGATGACAAGGAGATAGACAGAAAATATCTCTTTCAATATCTGAAAGCTCCATTTTTAATGGATTATGTGAAGCAAAGGGCAACAGGGGGAACGATTAAGCATCTTAATCAAAATATTCTTGTAGATTTTCCTGTTGCTACTCCTAAGAAAAATGAACAGGAAAAAATAGGTGAGTTTTTATCAAGCATAGACAACCTTATAACCCTTCATCAGCGTAAGTCAGATAGCTTAAAGCAGGTCAAAAAGTATATGCTGCAGAAGATGTTCCCTAAGCAGGGAGAGAAGGTGCCGGAAATCCGCTTTGCTGTATTTACTGACGATTGGGAACAGCGTAAGTTGGGGGAGCTTGGGAACTTTAAGAACGGAATGAATTTTTCCAAGGATGCTATGGATAAAGGTTATCCATTTGTAAATTTACAAAACATTTTTGGAAAAAACGTGATAGATATAGATAATTTGGGATTAGCAGATGCATCTGATAAGCAGCTAAAAGAATATAATTTGCAAGAAGGAGATGTACTTTTTGTTAGGTCATCCGTAAAACTTGAAGGTGTCGGCGAGGCCGCTATAGTTCCAAAACGACTTGAAAATACCACATATTCTGGATTCGTTATAAGATTTCGTGATGAGTCAAATATGGACACCAATTATAAACGATTTGTTTTTGGGACTAACTCTATACGCAATCAAATAATGGCAAAGGCAACAAATAGTGCTAATAAAAATATTAGCCAAGATGTGTTAATAAATTTAGAAATATGTGTACCATCCAAGGAGGAACAACGTAAGATTGGCAAGTATTTCGTTAACCTAGACAATCTTATCACTCTTCATCAGCGTAAGTCAGATAGTCTTAAAGAAATTAAGAAATTCATGTTACAGAATATGTTTCCGAGGGAATAGTTATGGCACAGAGCGAAGCATCAATGGAAAAAGCCCTTATAAAACAGCTGACTGAGGATGTATCCCAGTGGACTTACCGCCGGGATATTACCGATGAAGCCAGTCTATGGGCCAATTTCCGTGAAAAACTGAATCAAAATAATATTGCGGCCCTGGATGGAGAGCCGATTACTGATGGAGAATTTAACCAGATACAGCAGTTCATGCTGGATGTGGCCAAATCACCATACAAGGCAGCTCTTTGGCTGGCTGGGGAAAATGGCGAGGCCGTTATTCCTCTTACCAGAGAAGATGCCTCCAAGGGTTCCATCCATCTTATGGCCATAAGTAACAGAGAAATAGCCGGAGGCCGTTCTTCTTATGAGGTTATAAACCAGTTTGTATCAGAAAAGCAGGATGATGAGGACAGGGAACGCCGCTTTGATGTTACTCTATTGATCAATGGACTTCCTATGATTCATATTGAGCTGAAAAATCAGGACCATCCTTTCATGGATGCCTTCAGACAGATTAAGAAATACAGTCTTGAGGGGAAGTTCCGTGGCTTATTTGGCATGGTTCAGATGTTTGTGGTAAGTAATGGCAGCAATACAAGATACATTGCCGCTGATACCGGCTCCAATCTCAATGAGAAGTTCCTTACCTCTTGGGTAAACAAGAAGAATGAGCCAGTGGAGAATTACCTTGAATTTGCCAAGGAAGTATTGCGGATTCCAGAGGCCCATGAAATGGTGGGAATGTACAGCGCAATAGATTCCGAGCGGAAAAAGCTGATACTTCTGCGCCCTTATCAGGTTCATGCTATCGAGGAAATCAAGAGCGCTTCTTCACGGCAGGAATCAGGCTTTATATGGCATACAACAGGCTCTGGAAAGACCTTGACCTCATACACTGTGGCCAAGAACCTTATTCTTATTCCTGGCATAGACAAGACCATATTCCTTATTGACCGTAAGGATTTGGACCAGCAGACCTCCTTATCCTTCAAGGCTTATGCGGAAAATGACATTATTGATGTGGATGATACAGATAATGTCCATGAACTCCTGCAGAAGCTGAAGAACAAGGACAGAATCGTTATTGTAACCACCATTCAGAAGATGCAGATTATTATGAAGCGGTACAATAATGATGAGAAGAAGGATTCTCCAACCACCAAGAAGCTGCGTAGTATGAGAATAGCCTTTGTGGTGGACGAGTGCCACAGAACCGTTACCCCGGAAACACAGCGTGAATTGCAGAAATTCTTTGCTGGCTCTTTATGGTATGGCTTTACCGGGACACCTATTTTTGATGAAAATAAGCGGCAGCGTAAGGGTGATTTGGCCCGTACCACAGAGGCTCTGTACGGCCCTTGCCTACACAACTACACCATTAAGGAAGCTCTACAGAACAAGGCTGTTCTTGGTTTCCAGATAGATTATCGGGATTCCTTGTCTGAGGATACCATTCTCACCGTAGGTGAAAAGCTGGGTGTTGGCAGTTATGATAATCTTCAGGTTCACGATAAGGTGGTAAGGGAGCAGGAGGTATTGTCTGCTTACTACAAGAACAGCGGTGAAGATATTTATGATTCTGATGATCACCGCAGGGAAGTAGTGGAATACATTGTAAATAAATGTGCTGGCAAGTTCAGACTTCATGCACCGCAGGGGGAGGCTTATGAGGCTATTCTGACGGTGCAGAGCATTGATATTGCCCAGAAGTATTACAAGCTCTTTAAAGAGTATGTGGCTGGCGGTAATGTTTCCCCATCCATAAAGGAAAAGTGCGTTGATTTCCCTAAGATTGCCATCACATATACAGTTACGGAAAATGACGATAAATCCATCGTTAATCAGCAGGCTATGAAGGATGCCCTGAAGGACTACAACGCAATGTTTGATACCAATTTTGCCTTGGACAGCCTTCAGGCATATAATACCAATCTCAATGACCGTCTGGCCCGCAAAAAAGGCCGTTATAAGCAGCGTAAGGAACAGCTTGACCTTGTTATTGTGGTAGACAGGCTTCTGACCGGGTTTGATGCGCCTCCTTGTGCTATTTTATTCGTTGACAGGCCACCTATGGCTCCACAGAACATTATTCAGGCCTTCTCCAGAACCAACAGAATTTATGACCAGAATAAGCTCTATGGCATGATTGTGGTATTCCAGCGTTCTGCTCAGTTCCAGACAGCGGTGGATGGAGCCCTTTTGCTGTACAGTAATGGTGGAACCAATGAAGTAAGTGCGCCACCATTTGCTGAGATAGAGCGTGATTTTCAGGAGGCATTGAAGGAGCTTCGGCAGATAGCGGCCACCCCGGCAGAGGTGGAAAACCTCAAGGGTGATATAAGTGCCATGCAGAAATTTGCCAAGGCCTTCCAGAAGGTAGACCGGCTCAGCGGTGAGCTGCAGGTCTATCAGGAGTGGGAGGACAAGGATTTCTCTGACTATGGCATTGACCGTGAGCAGCTTAATGACTACAGCGGTAAATATAAGAATGTCATTGAGGAGCTGAAAAAGCCGAAGGAGAATGAGCCTGTTATCAATATAGATATTGGCTATGAGTTGCAGAATATCGGCAGTGTAACCATTGATTACCGTTACATTGTTTCCCTTATCCAGACGTATATGCCGGATGAGGATGACCTGATAGCAGAGCCTATCCATGATGAAACCATTGATGAGCATATCACCAAGCTGGGCGAATCCAATCCTGCCCTTGCAGGTGTAATTAGCACCTTCTGGAACGATATGAAAAAGGACCCTATTAAGTATAAGGGCCTTGATGCGCTGACAATAATCGAAACCAGCATTGAGAAAACCATTAACAAGAAGATTAAGGAATTTTCAAAGGAATGGTGCGTAAAACCGCAGGATTTGGTTGCTGTAATTAATACTTTTCAGGATGGTGACAACATCTCTCTGCAGATAGATTATGATGCCTACAGGGAAAGTCATGATGGCGTGAGCAAGCTGAAATACAAGCGGGCCGCCAAGGATGCTGCGGTGGAGCTTATCAAGGATATAAGGCCGCTGCGAGATAAGTAATGAAGCGGTTGACCTATGAAATCTAAATAACGAGCTTTAGTCTATGAGAGCAGTTCATTATGAGCTGCTCTTTTGTTTTGCCATTAGTTTTTTGACCAATACGACCCGCTGAATTTGGCGGGGTATGCGGAGGCAATATCCCATGAGTATTAATAGGATTATTGACCTATAAACCCAAATGTGTTAATATCAAAAGGTCGTCTAACGGCGGCAGAGTAAATGTGGACTTTCTCGGTCCGTATGTAGTTTTCCTTCTCAAAAAACTACGCTCTCTTAAAATGGCTTCCCCTATATCCTTGGTATAATAATGACAATACAGCTGTGCTGTTATTATTATCCAGATCCTCAGGATAGGGGGAGCTTTTTATTTTACAAAAAATGACTGGGAATTTCCTTCCCAGTCAAAGCCCTCCGTGGCATGGAATACCGTATAATAGAGATTGTTTCGTAGGTAGCTTTTTCTAGGCAGTGGACACAACGCCGTCAAAAGTAGCACAACAAAAAGGAGTTTCCCGATTCGTACAACTTAGAACACATAGCCACAAAAAGAGAG
>DFHJ01000067.1:4866-14633 GCA_002372665.1 Anaerovibrio lipolyticus | reverse complement strand
AGGATATTGAAATGCGGGCGGAGGAGATTTTGGAGGCCAACAAGCTGCCCTTTATGATTGGCGGTGAGCATTTGGTATCTTTGGGTGCTATCAGAGCTGTGGCCAAAAGGTATCCAGACCTTCATATTCTTCATTTTGATGCCCATACTGATCTTAGGGATGAGTATCTTGGTACCCATTTGACCCATGCAGGGGTTATTAGGCGGGCCTGGGATATTGTGGGGGATGGCCGTATCTGGCAGCTGGGAATTCGCAGCGGTTTGCGGGAGGAATTCCAGTGGGCAAAGGAGCACACCCATCTTCATAAATTTGATTTAAAGGCCATGCCTCAGGCCATGGCAGCCTTAAGGGGCAAGCCGGTATATTTCACGATTGATTTAGATGTAATGGATCCATCAGTTTTCCCTGGTACCGGGACTCCGGAATATGGCGGAGTTTCCTTTAAAGAATTGATGGAGGCGGCTATAGCAGGCTGTGGCCTGAATATTGTGGGCTGTGATATAGTGGAGCTGTCCCCTGGCTTGGATCAGAGTGGTGCATCCACAGCTGCCGCATTAAAAATTCTGCGGGAAATGCTGTTAAAGCTGGAGGAGCCATTTATAAAAGGTCCCCAGTTGGTATAGAGCCAGCAGATGACCTTCCTATAGCACGAATGTGTCGCTAAAAATATTTTTTGCATTCAATTATATAGTGATAAAAATTACAACTCGCTTCGCTCAAACAAGTAATTTTTATCACTAATGCAGGTATGCAAAAAATATTTTCGTAACGCTCTACATTCTATTGCTCTAGGAAAGTTCATCTGCTGGCTGACTTACAATATTTACTATTATTTCATATATAGGAGGAACAAATAACAATGGGTAAGGTTTTAGTTATTGGCTGCGGCGGTGTAGCCAGTGTTGCAATTCATAAATGCGTTCAGAATCACGAGGTTTTCAATGAAATCTGCATTGCCAGCCGTACCAAGAGCAAGTGTGACAAGCTGAAGGAAGTGCTGGAAAAGCAGTATGGCAATGTATGTAAGATTACCACCGCCCAGGTGGATGCCAATAGCGTTGAGCAGCTTGTGACTCTTATGAAAGAGGTTAAGCCTGATGTGGTACTGAACTTGGCATTGCCTTATCAGGATCTTACCATTATGGATGCTTGTCTGGAATGCAAGGTAAGCTATGTGGATACTGCCAACTATGAGCCAGAGGATACAGCCAAGTTTGAGTACAAGTGGCAGTGGGAGTATAGGGAGCGCTTTGAGAAGGCTGGCATTACTGCACTTTTGGGCTCTGGCTTCGACCCTGGTGTTACCGGTGTATTCAGTGCCTATGCATTAAAGCATGAATTTGATGAGATAAACTATATAGATATTCTGGATTGCAACGCGGGTGACCATGGCTATCCATTTGCCACCAACTTCAATCCTGAAATCAACATCCGTGAGGTTTCTGCCAAGGGTAGCTACTGGGAGGATGGAAAGTGGGTTGAAACTGAGCCTATGGAAATTAAGCGGGTTTACGATTTCCCAGAGGTGGGACCAAAGGATATGTATCTTTTGCACCATGAGGAGCTGGAGTCCCTTGGTATCAATATTCCTGGCATTAAGCGTATCCGCTTCTTTATGACCTTTGGTGAGAGTTATCTCCGTCATTTGAAGTGTCTTGAAAATGTTGGTATGACCTCCATTGAGCCAATTGAATTTGAGGGCAAGCAGATTGTTCCATTGCAGTTCTTGAAGGCTGTTCTGCCAGACCCGGCCAGTCTCGGTCCCCGTACTGTGGGCAAGACCAATATCGGCTGCATTTTCCAGGGTAAGAAGGACGGCAAGGACAAGACCTATTATCTATACAATGTATGCGACCATCAGGAGTGCTACAAGGAGGTTGGTTCCCAGGCTATTTCCTACACCACTGGTGTACCGGCCATGATTGGTGCCATGCTGGTAATGAACGGCACTTGGAAGAAGCCTGGCGTATATAACATTGAGGAATTTGATCCAGATCCATTTATGGAGGCTCTTAACAAGTGGGGCCTACCTTGGCAGGAAAGTCATAACCCTGCCTTGGTGGACTAATGAGCTTTGTTTATCAGCCTAAATGGCTGCAAGAGGTTCCTTCACCCAGCTATGTGGTGGAGGAATCACGGCTAAGGCATAATCTGGAAATTCTTAAGGGGGTTCAGGATAGGACTGGCTGCAGTATTTTGTTGGCCCAAAAGGCCTTTTCCATGTTTCATTTCTATCCCCTTATCAGCAAGTACCTAAAGGGAACCACCGCCAGTGGCATATATGAGGCAAAGCTGGCCCATGAGGAATTTCCCGGAGAAAACCACGTTTTTTCCCCTGCCTATCAGGAGAAGGACTTTTCAGAGATTCTGGAAATATGTGATCATATAGTGTTTAATTCCATTGGTCAGCTGAAGAAATACGCGTCAATGGCGAAACAGGCCGGCCGTTCCTATGGCCTACGGCTTAACCCGGAGCATTCCACCCAGCCGGAGGAGCATGCCATCTACGATCCATGCTCCGGTGACAGTCGTCTGGGCACCAAGCTCAGTGAATTGGAGCAGGCCATGAAGGAAGCCCCGGAGAAAGAATTCCTTTATGGTATTAGCGGCTTTCATTTTCACACCCTTTGTGAACAGGGGGCTGAGCCTTTGGCAGAAACCCTTGAGGCCGTGGAAGAAAAGTTTGGTAAATACTTTAAGTATCTTAGGTGGCTGAACCTTGGCGGTGGCCATCACATTACCAGAGATGACTATAATATTCCTCTTTTGGAGGAATGTATAAACAGAATACAGAAAAAATACAGCTTAAAGGTGTATATTGAGCCTGGAGAGGCTGTGGCCCTTGATGCAGGCTTTTTGGTGGCAACAGTATTGGAGATTATTGAGGCCACCCCAGACAACGGAAGAAAGGCAAATATTGCCATTCTTGATGCTTCCGCTGCCTGCCACATGCCGGATGTTTTGGAAATGCCATACAGGCCGCCCCTTATGGGAAGTGGAGAGGCTAATGAAAAGCCACATACATACACCTTGGCAGGGCCTACTTGCCTTGCAGGAGATACGATTGGGACCTATTCCTTTGACAACGCCTTGAAGCCTGGGGACAGACTTCTCTTTGGTGATATGGCAATTTACAGCATGGTAAAGAACAATACCTTCAACGGAATGCCACTGCCTCATATTTGTGCAGTAAATAACCGTGATGAGGTGGAGATTGTAAGGGGATTTGGCTATGGAGATTTCAAAATGCGTATCTAAAGTGATATCCTTTGGCGGTAAAATCATAATAGCAGTTTCTTTGGTTCTCTTTGTAGCTGCCGGGCAGGCCAATGCTGCATCAGAGGCTGTTCGGAATGCCGGGGTTCAATATGCCTGTGCTTTGCTGGATATGATGGCCTATAAGAGTCAGCTAAACGAGGTCATCAGAGATGTGATTTCTGATTTTGGCTATGAAATTGTTAATTACAAGTATGAAGATGAGAAGGCTGCTACCAACTTCATTTTGCTTAGGTCAAAGGAACCAGAAAAGCTTACGGGAAAATTTCTTAATATTGTTGCTGTTCCAGGGACTGAAAAGATGAAGGATGTGGAGGTGGACCTTAGATTTGAGAAGGTCCTGTTTGGTGGCTCTGTTCCTTCAGAATTTGAGCAATACGCCAAAACTGAGAAGACCACGTCAGCACAGCCATTGGTTCATAAAGGCTTTAATGACTATACCCAGACCGCATTTTTTACTCCTAAGGAGGATGGTTCCTTGGGGGTGGATCCATTGCTGGATATTATCTATAAGGATAATGGGGAACTGATTCTTACTGGTCACAGCTTAGGTGGAGCCGTGGCGGTGCTGCTGGGTACACGCATGGAATGTATGGGTATTCCGCCGGGGAGTATTCAAGTGGTGACATTTGGGGCTCCGGCCGTGGGAAATAAAACCTTTGCCAATGAATATGGTAACGTAGTAAAGCATACCAGATATACCATGAGTGGAGATCCTGTCCATGGATTGTTGCAGTTTATTAAGGCAGGCTATGAACAGACAGGTGAGGAGATTAAATGCAAGCGCAATCCAAATTCTCTGAAATTCAGCCATAATATGTCCGAGTATCTGGATTCCTCCATTCGTAATTTACTGGATACTTTAGAGGCGGAACATGAGGATTTACATAACCATGTCGTTGTAGATGAAACGCCCAAGACATTTTCATTACCAGGTAAGCCGGTAAAAGGAAGAGCTTATTTGGCGCCTGCAGTAGTTAATCTTCCTGATGATATTGATAATGATACAGAATATGTGAAAAAGCTTGCTGAGCTGATAGAGGGGTATGAGTTTGATGAGTCGGTAGATGGTGATGAGACAGATGAGAAAGCTCAGAATGCCGTTGCTATCAGAACATCATGTGACCGTATATGTCGGGTGAGTGTTAGTGCAAAGCTGCTGACCCGAAAGGTATACCAGGTAACAGTTCAGGAGGACATATCTGATCCTTATGGTAATATTATCAGCACCCAGACCTGTGGCACCACCACAGACAATTTATCGCCTATAGAAGCTGTTTTATACAGCTTAGGACGGTGTACCATGAATAGAGAAAATTTTGAGTGAGAGGATTATAATGGAGACGAAAATATCAGTAACCCAATCAATTGAGATGACAATGTCTGCTCTTGTCATGTATTGGAAGAGATATTATGAGAAGAGCATGAAGGAATATTCCATCAGAACAGTTACCATGGGGGCGGTGCTGTATTCATCATATCTCCATGAGGGACTTGTACAGGATGATATTGGCAAACGACTGAATATGGATAAGGCCTATGTTACCAGAGAGCTGAATTCATTGGCACGGCTGGGGTATATTGTCCGGGAAAAGGATATAGTGGATCATCGCAAGAACCATATTATGGTTACTCCGGAGGGAAAAAAGGTAGCTTTGGCTATTGATAAATGCCGTGAAAACTGGATTAAAGCTGAATTTACAGGGATTTCCGAAAAGGAAAGGGAAGTTTTCTTGGGGATTCTCAGTAAAATGGTGGGCAATTTAAAGGAGCAGTTGTTCCCAGACGCTGAATAGGCCGCAAAGATTAATTTGCAATATTTACCTGTTAGTGATAGAATGTTCTACATTAGGCAAGGAAAGAGAGAGTAGCCGGGAGATATGCTTACAGGAAGTCCTGATAACTGAGAACAGGGCAGCTAAGGCCGGGTGAAGTTCACTCTGGAGCTACCTCGGTGAAGAGATGTAGTCGGGGCGCACAGCAGCGTTATGGCGTAAATGAGTTATAAATTAGGGTGGTACCGCGAATTAGACCTTCGCCCCTTTTTGGGAGAGGGTCTTTTATTATGTTTTTGCCTTCCCATCTGGGGAAGGTGTCAATAAAGTTGACGGATGAGGTATTTTAGGAGGCAATTATGGAAAGCAAGATTGAACAGCTGCGTCAGGAAGCAGCCAAGGCTATTAAAGATGTAGCCGGTACACTTAATGACTTAAATGATATTCGTGTAAAGTATCTTGGTAAAAAGGGTGAGCTTACCTCTATTCTCAGGGGGATGGGGCAGCTCAGTGCTGAGGATCGTCCTCGCATCGGTCAGATTGTAAACGAAGCACGTCAGCAGTTGGAGCAGCTTATTGCTGAGAAGAATCAGGAGCTTAAGGCCAAGGAAATGGCAAAGCGTTTGGCCAGTGAGAGGATTGATGTAACCTTGCCAGGACGTCAGACCAGCCATGGTCATATTCATCCATTGACTCTGACCCTCATGGAAATCAAGGATATTTTCATGCGTATGGGCTTTAGCGTGGAGGAAGGTCCTGAAATTGAAAAGGATTATTTCAATTTTGAGGCACTGAATCTGCCAAAGGATCATCCTGCTAGGGACATGCAGGATTCCTTCTACATTACTGAAGACATTCTCATGCGCTCCCAGACATCTCCGGTACAGGCCCGCACTATGCAGTCCCATGAGCCAAATAGTCCAATCCGTATGATTGCTCCGGGTCGTGTATATCGCCGTGACGATTATGATGCTACCCATTCTCCAATGTTTACCCAGATTGAAGGTATGGTTATAGACAAGAATATCAGCTTTGCTGATTTGAAGGGTACTTTGGAGGACTTCCTCCGTCAGATTTTCCACAAGGATGTAAAGGTTCGTCTTCGTCCAAGCTTCTTCCCATTCACTGAGCCAAGCACCGAGGTGGATATTTCCTGCGTAATGTGCAAGGGCCAGGGCTGTCGTGTATGCAAGGGTACCGGCTGGCTGGAAATCCTGGGTGCTGGTATGATTCATCCAAATGTACTGAAGATGAGTGGCTATGATCCTACCAAGGTCAGTGGCTTCGCCTTCGGTATGGGAGTAGAGCGTATCACCATGCTGAAGTATGGCATTGATGATTTACGTCTGTTCTATGACAACGATACTCGTTTGTTGGAACAGTTTTAATAGGGAGGAGATAGACAATGCAGGTATCAATTAAATGGCTTCATGATTATATAGATTTCACTGAGACTTCCGATGAGCTGGCTGACAAGCTGACTATGGCGGGTATTCCTGTGGAGAACGTGGTTCATGCCGGTGAAGGCCTTGAAAAGGTGGTAACTGGAAAAGTTGAGTCCATTGAGCGTCATCCGGATTCTGATCATATGTTCATAACCCAGATGAATGTAGGTCAGCCGGAGCTGGTTCAGATTGTAACCGGTGCCCAGAATGTAAAGCAGGGGGATATTGTCCCTGTTGCCATGATTGGTGCGAAGCTGCCAAATGGCCTGAAAATTTCCAAGGGCAAGCTACGTGGTGTCCCTTCCAATGGTATGTTGTGTTCTGCTGATGAGCTAAAAATGGATTTGACCACCCTTACCGATGAGCAGAAGGATGGTATTTACATTTTGCCTGCTGATACTGAGGTCGGTATTCCAGCCAAGGATGCTCTTGGACTTGATGATGATATTTTGGAATTTGAGCTTACTGCCAATCGTGGTGACTGCTTCAGTGTTTTTGGACTGGTACGTGAGATTGCGGTTCTTACAGGCAACACCCCAAAGTGGCCAGAGATTAAGGTTAATGAGGATGATGAGGCCTCCACAGCTGATATGATTAAGATTGGCATTGAGGCAAATGATCTTTGCTCCCGTTTCTCCGCCAGAGTGCTAAAAAATGTAAAGGTTATGGAGTCTCCTGAGTGGATGCAGGCACGTCTGGAAAATGCAGGGATTCGTGCCATCAATAATATTGTAGACGTAACTAATTTCGTCATGGTAGAGCTGGGTCAGCCTATGCACGCCTATGATTATGACCAGATATCCGGTCATAGCCTTACAGCCCGCAAGGCAATAGCCGGAGAAAATCTTCACACCTTGGATGATTCTTCTCGTATTGCCAAAGGGGAGGAACTGATTATTGCTGATAGCGAAAAGCCTGCTGGCTTGGCCGGTGTAATGGGCGGTTTGGAGTCCGAGGTTACTGAGAACACTACTACTGTAGTATTGGAGGCGGCTGCCTTCAATGGTGTCAGCATTCGTCGTACCTCCCGTGCATGTGGTCTGCACTCTGAGGCATCTGGCCGATTTGAGCGTGGTGTTGACGTTACTCAGACTATGAGAGCCTTGGATAGAGCAGCTCAGCTGCTGCAGGACATGGGGGCTTGTACAGTTACCAAGGGGATTGTAGATGTTTATCCTGAAGAGAAAAAGCCAGTATCCGTTGACTTTATCCCGGCTCAGATTAACAATCGTCTGGGTACAGACATTTCTGGAGACAAAATGGTAGAAATCCTGGATAGTCTGGGTTTCAGGTGCGAAGAAGACGGTAAAGGCGGCTATCATGTTGCTGTACCATCTTGGCGTAATGATGTAACCTTTATGGAAGATTTGTCTGAGGAAGTCGCCCGAATTTATGGCTTTGATAATATTCATGCCTCTACCCCTAGAGGAACAATGGTCCAGGGTGTACAGAGTCCTCTCCAGAGTTTCATTGACCGAATCAAGGTAACTCTTACCCATATCGGCATGAACGAGGAGCTGTCCTTTAGCTTCACTAACCCGGATATGTTTGATAAGATGATGCTGCCAGCTGATAGCCCATTGCGTCAGGCGATTCCTATCATGAATCCACTGACTGATGAGGCACCATTGGTACGCACCAGTCTGTTGGCCAGTGTATTGGAAAATGCTATCCGAAACCTGTCCCGGAAAAATGAGGATATTCGCCTTTATGATGTGGCACCTGTATTCTATCCAAAGGCATTGCCGTTGACTGAGCTGCCGGATGAGGTGGTGAAGGTGGCAGGCTTTATGTGTGGACGTCGCAATCCAATGAGCTGGAACACCAGCAATGATATGATTGACTTTTATGATGCCAAGGGCATTGTGGAGGAGCTGCTGGCAAAGCTGAATATCACCAGATATCAGGTAGTGGCAGGGGAGTATACTGCAATGCACCCTGGTAAGACGGCTCTCTTTAAAAAGGGCAAGGAAATCGTGGCAGCAGTTGGCGAGCTTCATCCACAGGTAGCGGAAAATCTTGGGATTTCCAAGAAAGCTTACATCTTTGAGATGGATGTGCCTACTCTAATGAAGTACAGCTCTGATAAATTCAGCTTTGATGTATTGCCGAAGTATCCGGCAATTGTTCGTGATTTGGCTATGTTGGTTGATGAAGGCGTCAATGCATCTGATATTGAAAAGACTATTACAAAGAATGGTGGTAAGTTCTTCAAGAATGTTACCCTGTTCGACGTATACACTGGCAAGCAGATTGCTGATGGCAAGAAGAGCATGGCTTTCACAATGTTGTTCCAATCCAATGACAAGACTCTCACTGATGAAGAGGTGGACGAGTCCTTTAATAATATTATTGCGGCAGTGGAGAAGGAATTTGACGCTGAGCTTCGTGGCTGATAAGTAAAAAAATAAAAAAATAACCATCCCGTTTAAGTGGGGTGGTTATTTTTTTTACCATTATAATCTGTAAATAATTAATATATGTGGTACACTTTCCATGGAATCCGATCAAGAGGTACAGTTTTCAAAAAATCCACAATATCCTTTCGGCCATAGTAGTGGGGGACACCATCTTTGTCCTGGGACATGAGAATAATAGGCATGTTAGGAAAAAATGGTCTAACGGCCTGGCGGAATCTGGTGGAACGGACAGTGTATTGGGTAACGGACTGCTTTACGGATATAAGGGCAAATTTTACGCCCTGTTCAATGATAACGGCTCCGTGTAAAACCATGGGAACCTCCTTTGTGCTAGTAAAATTAACAAGGATACTGTATCAAAAAGAAATAATAAAATCAACGAAAATTTGTTTGGTATTTTGTTGACAGAACATGGATTCTGTGTTAATATATCACCAAACAAAAGTTTTAAGAACTTATTTTCTTGGAACTAATTTTCCTAGAACTGATTTTCTTAAGAGTAAAGGAGCAGATATTATGAAAAATATTATTATTGCCATAGTTATTGGACTAGCTGTTCTCTCTCCCTTTAATTTGACCAATTCCTATCTCAGAACCTCTGAATTCGATACTGTAATCCTACAGCATGGAGAAAGCATTGAAACTATTGCCAGCCGTTATACCTCTGATAACGAACAGCTTCAGGAGCTTACTGTTGCCATTAAGGAAATCAATGATATAAAGAATGATCGTGATCTTAGAGCTGGCCGCAAGCTGCAAATACCGGTCATAGCCGACGATAATCAGAAGGTTCAGGTAGCCAGCCGTTAAGCAACAAGCTAATGAAACGACGAGTGACAAAGATAGTGGCG
>DFHJ01000067.1:0-4763 GCA_002372665.1 Anaerovibrio lipolyticus | reverse complement strand
ACAAAGATAGTGGCGAAAAGGACGAGTTATACTTGACAGTGAAATATATGAATACTATAATAAATCAAGTATTTATAATATTGTAAAAGCTATGAAGAAGACATGATCCGGAATTTCGTTATTCAGAGAGGGACAGTTGCTGTGAAGTCCTATAATTGAGTCTGTGGTTACCACTTTGGAGCTGTGGCGTGAAGCTGATATTAAATGTCGCCGGAATGATTCCGTTAAAATCGTAAAAGTTGGTCATACTGTGGTTTATGGTGTGGCAAGCAGGGTGGAACCGCGAAGTATATACCTCGTCCCTATATGGGAATGGGGTATTTTTTATTACAAAAACTTAGTGGCTCAAGTATAAAAGACGAAGATGAGCTTTAGATTTTGTATAAGGGCTGATGAAAACCGGTATGTTTTCATCTTGCTTATTTTCCCTGTGAGTATATTTTATTATTTGGGAGGAATATATTATGATTAAATTAACTATGCCAGATGGCGCAGTTCGCGAAGTTGAGGCTGGTATAAGCGGTCTGGAGCTGGTAAAGTCCATCAGCAACAGTTTGGCAAAGAAGGTATTGGCTATTAGTATTGATGGTGAGACCAAGGATATTACAACTATCCTTGATAAGGATGCCAACATCAAGTTTCTGACCTTTGAGGATGAGGAAGGCCGTTGGGCACTGCGTCATACTGGTTCCCATATTTTGGCCCAGGCTATTAAAAGACTGTATAAGTCCGAGAATGTTCAGCTGGCTATTGGCCCTGCTATTGATAACGGCTTCTACTATGATATTGACATGGAAAAGCGCCTTACAGAGGAAGACCTTAAGGACATCGAAAAAGAGATGAACAAGATCGTTAAGGAAAACCTGAAGCTGGAGCGAAAGGAAGTAAGTCGTCAGGAGGCTCTTGATATGTTCAAGGCCGCTGGTGAAGGCTATAAGGTGGAGCTTATTAATGATTTGCCTGAGGATGCTACTATTTCCCTTTATACTCAGGGCGAGTTCACTGATCTCTGTGCTGGGCCTCACGTTATTTCCACTGGCAAGGTAAAGGCTATAAAGCTACAGAGCGTTGCAGGTGCATATTGGCGCGGTGATGTTAAGAATAAAATGCTTCAGCGTGTATATGGTACTGCCTTTGAGAAGAAGGATGAGCTGGATGCATATCTGCACATGCTGGAGGAGGCTGCCAAGCGTGATCATCGCAAGCTGGGCAAGGAGCTTGATCTCTTCAGTATCCATGAGGAGGGTCCAGGCTTCCCATTTTTCCATCCAAATGGCATGGTAATCAGAAATGAGCTGATTAACTACTGGCGTGAGGTTCATCGTCGCTATGGCTATCAGGAGATTAAAACCCCAATGATTTTGAACCGTCAGCTTTGGGAGCGTTCCGGTCACTGGGCTCATTACAAGGAAAATATGTACTTCACTGAAATTGATGGTGAAGATTATGCAGTAAAACCAATGAACTGCCCAGGTGGTATGATTGTATATAAGACTCAGCAGCACAGCTATCGTGATCTCCCACTTCGTGCCGGTGAGCTTGGTCTTGTTCATCGCCATGAGCTTTCTGGTGCTCTCCACGGTCTTTTCCGTGTTCGTAACTTCACTCAGGACGATGCCCATATTTTTATGACTCCTGAGCAGATTGAAGGGGAAATCCAGAAGGTTATTGACCTTTTTGATGAGGTTTACAGCACCTTTGGTCTGGAGTATCATGCTGAGCTTTCCACCCGTCCGGAGGATTCCATGGGCACTGATGAGATGTGGGAACTGGCTACCAACGGCTTGAGAAATGCCCTTGAGCATCGTGGACTGGAATATATTGTCAACGAGGGCGATGGTGCATTCTATGGTCCTAAGATTGACTTCCATCTGAAGGATTCCATTGGCCGTACTTGGCAGTGCGGTACCATTCAGCTTGATATGCAGCTGCCAGAGAAGTTTGATTTGACTTATGTCGGTGAGGATGGCCAGAAGCATCGTCCTGTTATGATTCACCGTGTAGTATATGGTTCCATTGAACGCTTCATCGGTATTCTTATTGAGAACTATGCTGGTGCTTTCCCAACCTGGTTGGCTCCTGTTCAGGCAAAGATTCTCCCTATTACTGATAAGCACATGGACTACGCCTTTGAACTGAAAAAGAAGATGTTCGATATGGGCTATCGCGTAGAGGTAGATGACCGCAATGAGAAGGTTGGCTACAAGATGCGTGATGGCCAGGTGAAGAAGATTCCTTACCTTTTGGTTGTGGGTGACCAGGAGGTAGCTGATGGTACTGTAAATGTTCGCTGCCATGGTCAGAAGGAAACAAGAACCATGAAGGTGGACGAGTTCATTGCACTGCTTCAGGAGAAGATTGCAACCAAGTCTGCTGAGTATTAATAAAAAAATAAAAATATCTGTTGACAGCATGGCTTCTCAGTGTTAATATACTTAAGGTAAACAAAGCAGAGGCCACCGCTTCTCACCTTGCTGATTAGGTCAGCGGGTCTGATACAGATTGTATTTGTTGAGGGTGGTGTATGCCGCCCTCATTTTGTTTTATGTGGTTAAAAAATGAAGCGGGAGGTGTTTTTTATTAGTAAGGAAACTGAGAGAATCAACGAAGAAATCCGAGTTCGTGGCGGTGAGATTCGCGTGACTGACGCAGAAGGCCAGTCATTGGGTGTAATGCAGGTTAAAGACGCATTGAATATGGCTATGGAGCAGCATCTTGATTTGGTGGAGATTGCTCCGAAGGCGAAGCCACCTGTATGCCGTATCATGGATTACGGTAAATATAGATATGAAAAGCAGAAGCGTGAGAAAGAAGCACGCAAGAAGCAGAAGGTTATTTCCATCAAGGAAGTTAAGCTTCGTCCAAACATTGAACAGCATGATTTTGACGTCAAGTTGAAGAATGCTACGCGTTTCCTGGCAGATGGCGACAAGGTTAAGGTAACTATTATGTTCCGTGGCCGTGAAATGTCCCACCCGGAGCTTGGTAAGGATATCCTTAGCAAGTTTGCAGATGCGCTGAAGGATTCAGTAACCGTGGAACGGGATGCTAAGCTTGAAGGTAGAAATATGATTATGATTTTAGCCCCTAAGGCTCAAACTAAAGGAGGAAAACAGTAATGCAGAAGATGAAAACTCGTAGAGCAGCTGCAAAGCGCTTTACTGTAACTGGTACTGGCGAAATTAGAAGAAACAAGGCTTATAAGAGACATATCCTGGAGAAGAAGTCTCCAAAGCGTAAGCGTAACATGCGTAAGGCAGCTCTGCTGGTTGCAGGTGACTACAAGCGCGAGATTAAGTGTCTCCCATACGCTTAATTCATTAAATATATAGATACATTTAGGAGGAAAAGAACATGCCAAGAGTTAAAAGCGGCGTGACTGCACATAGACGTCATAATAAGATTTTAAAGTTAGCAAAGGGCTACAAGGGCTCCAAGAGCAAGCAGTTTAAGAAGGCAAATGAGACCGTTATGAAGGCTCTCTACTACGCTCGCCGTGACCGTCGTGCGAAGAAGGGTGTTTTCCGTCGTCTCTGGATTGCCCGTATCAACGCTGCAGCACGTGCTAATGGTATTTCCTACAGCCGTCTTATCGCTGGCCTTACCAAGGCTGGTGTAGAGGTTAACCGCAAGATGTTGGCTGACCTTGCTATCGGCGATGCTAACGCATTTGCTCAGATGGTGGCAGTTGCCAAGGAAAACCTGTAATATCGAATATCAAGAGTTGTCTTTCATAGGCAGCTCTTTTTATTTTAGTACAAAAATATTCCCTTGTGGTATAATGTAAGGATAAGAGAAAGGAGCTGAGCTGATGATTGAGCTTGAACGTATCGAAAGTCTCACCAATTCAAAGATAAAATTGGCAGCCAAGCTGCATACCAATAAATACCGTAAAGAAGAAAATCTTTTTGTAGCCGAGGGCGTTCGCCTGGTGGAAATGGCTGCCCAGTCTGACTGGCCTATGGAATTTGCTCTTATATCAGATTCTGCCATGGAGAATCAAAGGGCTGTGGCAGTGGTGGAGCAGCTCCAAAAAAAGGATTGCCATGTATATCAGGTAAGTGACCAGATTTATAATAAAGCGGCTGATACAGTGACCCCCCAGGGATTGCTTTTGGTAATGGGCTTTCGTATTTTTACTTGGCAGGAAATTCTTAAGTCCAATGCTGATAAAGCCTCAGCTCCACTTATTGCCGTTCTTGATGGCGTCCAGGATCCGGGGAACGCCGGTAATATTATTCGTACCGCTGATGCCCTTGGATGTTCTGGCGTGGTGTGTTTGGAAGGTACTGCTGATATTTTCGCCGACAAGGTGGTACGGGCTTCCATGGGCTCTATATTCAATATTCCTGTAATGACCGGAATTACCCCTGAAGAATTACGGGATGTGTGCCAGGATAACGAGGTGGCCCTCATTGCTACAGCCGTTGATGATACCGCTGTACGCCATTATCTGGCTGATTATGTAAGTCCATGTGCCATCGTTTTTGGTAACGAGGGCAACGGTGTATCACAAAGAATGTTGGAGGAAGCTGACCAAAAAGTGTATATCCCAATGACTGGCAAGGCTGAATCCTTAAATGTTTCGGCGGCAGCGGCGATTCTTTTGTATGAAGCCTTCCGCAAACGCTCTATTTTGTGATATAATATAAAAGTTAAATAATTAAATCAGTTTAAATTCCCCATACATAGGCTGTTCCCGTTTCGTATCCAATGCCTATATATGGGGATTTTTTAGTATAAAAACTCATATTGTTTCATAC
>DFHJ01000130.1 GCA_002372665.1 Anaerovibrio lipolyticus | reverse complement strand
CCTGTATAATCTTTTGACAGCGTATCAGAATGGAACATTGAAACCTAAGGATTGACTGGGTGAGTACCGTGACATTAAATAACCCCTGAACGGATTGGTTATAACCTTTCTGCTCAGGGGGTATTTTTTAAGATAAATTAGATGATATTACTGTTCAGGAACAGCGTCCCAGCCCACCTGAAGAGCCTTCATGTTCTGCTCTACAGTGTGAGGTGGCACACGGTTGGCAACGGCCTTTTTGATGGATTCAAAATCAACGAGACCAGTTATACGAACCAATGCACCTAAAGCCACAATGTTGGCAAAGAGGGATTTTCCGATTTCCTCTACTGCCAGCTTGGTAATAGGAATACGAATAACATTTTTAAACTTAGGTGGTTCTGGCACCAGATCCGTATCAAGCACAAGAACTCCTTCAGGATTAAGGTCAGCATAATATTTATCTGCAGCCTTCTGGGTCATGGCCAGTACCAAATCCGGAACCTCAACATGAGGATGGTAGATTGGCTGGTCATCAATAATAACCTCGGATTTGGAAGCACCACCGCGGGCCTCAGGGCCATAGGACTGGGACTGAACAGCCTCCTTGCCTTCTGCTACGGCAGCTTCAGCAAAAATAATAGCAGCGGTTATTACACCCTGGCCACCAGAGCCAGATAATCTAAGCTGTTTTCTCATTTATCAGCACCTCCTGCAATCTGAATAACCTCGTTGTATGCAGTTGCATAATCTGTTTCGCTTTCATTGTAGAAGAGGCCGATAGGGAATTTTTCCTCAGTCTTCTTATCATCTGGCAGTTTGTCCCAAGCTGCCTTCATAACAGCATTGTCACGCATCCACATCATCATCTTGGCAGGGTCAGCCATCTTGTTCTTACGTCCGAAGGAAGTTGGGCACTGGCAGATGGCCTCTATAAAGGAGAAGCCCTTGTTGTCGATACCACCGGCAATCATGTCAGTAAGGTGCTGAACATGGAAGGCTGTGGAGCGGGCTACATAGGTAGCACCGGCAGCCTCGGCCAGACGGCAGGCATCAAAGTTTCTGTCAATAGCACCATAAGGGGCTGTGGTGGCCTTCTTGTGGGTTGGAGTCATAGGGGAAGCCTGACCACCAGTCATACCGTAGATACTGTTGTTAAAGAGTACCACAGTAAGGTCAACATTACGACGGCAGCCGTGAATGAAGTGATTGCCACCGATGGCAGTGCAGTCACCATCACCGGTAATAACGATAACATTAAGCTCAGGATTTGCCAGCTTAATACCGGTGGCAAAAGGAATAGCACGGCCATGAGCTGTATGGAGAGTATCGAAGTCCATATAGCCGGAAGCTCTGGAGGAGCAGCCGATACCGGAAACTATAACTGTTTTATCCTGGTCCAGACCCTTCTTTTCAATGGCCTGGACAATAGCCTTCATAACAATACCGTTACCACAGCCTGGACACCAGAGGTGTGGCAGGCGATTCTGACGAAAATATTTTTCAAAAGATCTTTCCATTATGCCTTACCTCCTGCTACAAGCTCATCAATACCAGCCTCAATCTCTGCTGGTTCAAAGATAGTCATGTCATATTTTGCACAGAGCTCTACAGGGCACTTGCCTGCTACAACACGTTCAACTTCGCCTACAAGCTGACCATAATTCAGCTCGGCCACAAGTATACCCTTAACCTTTTCAGCTATTTTCTTGATAGCCTTGTCAGCAAAAGGCCAGATGGTAATAAGGCGTACCATACCTACCTTGATTCCTTTTTTGCGGGCATTGGCAACAGCTTCATAAGCCGTACGGGCAGTGCCCCCGAAGGCAACTACTGCATATTCAGCATCATCCATGAAATATTCCTCTACATGGGTGATTTCATCCCGGGCGATGTCAATTTTTTCGTGAAGACGCTTTGTTACTTCGCGAGTAATTTTTGGACTGCCGATAGGGAAACCAGTATCATCATGGATCAGACCGGTAACATGAATGTGATAGCCTTCACCAAAGTTGGCGGTGTTAGGTACCAAATCCTTGTCAGGAGTAAATGGCTGGTAGCCTTCTGCTCTGGAGCAGGTAGGTTTACGGCGTGGATATATTTCGATGGCTGATGCCTCAGGAAGCTCCACCTTTTCCCGCAAGTGGCCAACGATTTCATCCATCAGGAGAATAACAGGCGTGCGGAACCGTTCGGAATAATTAACTGCCATAACAGCAGTATCAAATGCCTCGCGCACACTCCATGGTGACAGGGCAATCATCGGATGGTCACCATGGGTACCCCAGCGGGCCTGCATTACATCACCCTGGGAAGGGGCTGTAGGCTGACCAGTGGATGGACCCACACGCTGAACATTTACAATAACAACTGGAATTTCAGCAGCAGCGGCATAACCAATAAGCTCCTGCTTAAGGGAAATACCAGGGCCTGAGGAGGCTGTAACAGCTTTTTTTCCTGCCAGGGATGCACCTAAAACAACACCCATACTGGCAATTTCGTCCTCCATCTGAACAAACTTGCCACCAACAGTTGGCAGCAGCTTTGCCATACCTTCTGCAATCTCTGTAGAAGGTGTAATAGGGTAACCGCCAAAGAAGCGTACGCCTGCCGCTAACGCGCCCTCTACACAGGCCTCATTACCTTGCATCAATCTCGCTTTACTCATGCCTTCACCTTCTTATCTACAAAAATTGCATAATCTGGACAACGAAGTTCGCACTGACCACAGGCAATGCAGGCATCGGCATTAACTACCATTACCTTTCCCAGCTCGTCCACGGCAAGAACCTGCTTTGGGCAAAATGCCACGCAGATACCACACCCCTTGCACCGCGGCAGCTTGATAGTAATTTCGGAATTCATTTTCTCCCCTCCAATTACTCAAATAATACACATGGCATTCTTTTAGAAAAATCTAACGATGCGCTCTTAACTAGATTATATCAGAATTTTGTCAATATTTAATAAATTTATCAAACATTTTTGACAATATACAAAAATAAAATACAATCTATACCAAAAAATTATAGCTCACTATATCAGTATAAAAAACATCTGTCAATATATGTAGTCTGGAGTTGTAACAATATTGCCAATTATTGCTACAAAATATATAACACGCTTTTAAATTTTTGCGTGTTGAAACGTTCGGTTGGTATATTTTGCTTGTGGCAAAATCTGAACAATCACGTTATAATATGCTTACATTATTACAATATTTTGATTATTAATATTTGGCAGGGACAGGTGGTTTGTTAGTGGAAACTTTAGGGTATTTGGGTCCGGTGGGAACTCACAGCGAAGCAGCGGCATTATATTTGAACGATCAGCTTACAGAAAGGTGTAAGCTGGTGCCTCTTGCCAATATTTATGCGGCTATTCATGCAGTGGAAACGGGGGCTGTGGATACCTGTCTGGTTCCGGTAGAAAATTCCATAGAGGGCTCCATTAATATTACCCTTGATACCCTTGCCAACAGTGATGGACTTAAGGTTATCCGGGAGCTTATTTGGGGGGTTCATAATCATCTCATGGCAAAGAGCAAGGAAACTGTGATTACCAAGATTCTTTCACATGCCCAGCCCTTGGCCCAATGTAGGGAATATCTGATGAATAACTATCCCCACGCTGAGCAGGACGCAGTGGTCAGTTCTGCTGCCGCTGCCACCCAGGTGGGAGCAATGCCAAAGGATAGCGGTTGGGCGGCTATCTGTACTGAAAGGGCGGGAGAAATGAATGGTCTTGTGGCTCTTGACCACAATATTGAGGATCATCATAATAATTCCACCCGGTTTTATCAGCTTGCCCGCAGTGATTATAAGGTGGAGCTTCCAGAGGAAAAAACGCTTATTATCTGTCAGATTGATGGTAAGGATGCGGGACGTCTTTGCGAGGTGCTTTTGGAAATGGCCACCAGGGATGTTAATATGACCCGCATTGAATCACGCCCTGCAAGAACAGGGTTAGGGGAGTATATTTTCTTCTTTGATGTGGATGTTCCCAAAAGAATGGTAAATCTCGATGCGGCTATGCATGGAATCCGTCGCAAGAGTGTGTGGCTAAAAAATCCGGGACGTTTTCCTGTTATTCGTGCAGACAACAAAAAAGAGGTGTGATGTATATTTTGCCTTTGGCAAAATTTGAACAATGGCGTTATGACGAAAAACATTATGATTCGTCGAAACGCTAAGATGTATATTTTGCCTTTGGCAAAATTTGAACAATGGCGTTATAATATTAAGAAAGAGTATTTTTACGAGGTATTTAATGGTTATTATTATGCGGGCTGGTGCTGATGAAAGCAGCATTCAGGAGGTTATAAAGGCAATTGAATACAACGGTCTCTCCGGTAAGGTCATGGAGGGAGAGTTTCAGACAATTATAGGCGTTATAGGTGACCGGGAAAAGATGTGCTGTCTTAATGTGGAGTCACTTGAGGGTGTAGAAAAAGCAGTGAGTATTTCTAAGAGTTACAAATTGGTTAGCCGTGAATATCATCCCCAACCTACGGTTATTGATATAGGTGGAATTAAAATCGGTGATGGCAATTTGGTGGCCATAGCTGGTCCCTGTGCAGTGGAATCCAAGGAGCAGATAATGCAGGCCGCCGATATAGTAAAGTCAGGAGGCGCCCAGTTCCTAAGGGGGGGCGCTTACAAGCCAAGAACCTCACCTTATTCATTTCAAGGCTTGGAGGAGCTGGGGCTGAAATATTTGGCAGAGGCCGGTGAGCGCACCGGACTAAAAATAGTTTCAGAGGTAACTGAGGTTGAAAATGTAGATAAGGTTGCTGAGTACGTGGATGTACTACAGATTGGTGCGAGAAATATGCAGAATTTTCGACTTCTTAAGGAAGTGGGGCGCCAAAATAAACCGGTTCTTTTGAAGCGTGGTATATCAGCTACCATAGATGAGTGGCTTAATGCTGCCGAATATATTATGAGTGAGGGCAATGAACGGATTATTTTGTGCGAGCGTGGTATCAGAAGCTACGAGGAATATACCCGTAATACTCTGGATTTAAGTGCTGTGGCGGCAGTTAAGCATTTGTCCCATTTACCTATTATTGTGGATCCAAGCCATGGAACTGGCAAGTGGCGTATGGTAAAGCCAATGGCCTTTGCTGCTGTGGCCGCAGGAGCTGATGGACTCATGATGGAAATGCACCCTGATCCGGCGAAGGCCCTTTCGGATGGCCCACAGTCCTTAACCCCTGAGCACTACAGGGATATAATGGATGGTGTCAGCCGACTGGCTGCATTTTTGCAGGAATCCGGTTTGGCAATACGTGATATTGGATAGTCAGAGATTTTAGACCTGTTTGTAAAAGTATTTTTAAGTAGGACGGGAATGGTAATATGAGCGAAGACAATGTAAAAGACAAAGAACCTAATAGTGGATTGGCTGAGAATGATATGGAACGCTCAGTTATTGAGCGGGCTATCCATGATAATGTAGATTTTATCGGTTACATTGATGTTAAGTCCGGGAAAATACGGATATTAAGGCATAATGATACTTTTTTCATTGATGATATGGGGCTGGTTTCTGATTACGATGAGGCCATAGCTCACCTCATTAATGAGCATATGCTGGATGAAGACAAGAGTATTTGCCATAAAATGCTGCAGCTTGCCAATATCGTGGAAACTGTAAATATGTTTGGTGAATTTACAGGTACCTTTAAGTTATTCCATGAGAATGGCAGGGCCCTGCATTACAAAAAGTTTACCCTTCGCTACCTCGACAAAAAGGAAAAGAACATTTTGATTGCCGTACAGACGGATATTACTGAAATTACCACTGAGAGCCGTCAGATGCAGGATGCCATGCGTGGTGCCCTTAAACATGCTAAGAGTATCAGCAGAGCAAAATCTCAACTGCTGTTCCAAATGAGTCGGGAAATCAAGACCCCACTGAATACTATTGTCAGTATGACTGAGTTGGGCAAGGGACGCTCTGAGCAAAAGGAATATGTGAATTATTGTCTTGATAAAATAGAGGCGTCATCTAAGGTTGTACTGGATATGATTGAAAATGTACGGGCTCTTTCCCAGGTGGAAAACAATGATATCCAGCTTAACAATGATGTGGTGCTGTTTCAGCCATTTATTGAAACTGTGGCGGGCAAGGCTAAGGCTGATGCCTATGCAAAGAAGATAAATTTCCAGCTGGAGGTAGACCCTAATGTGGCCAAGTGCTTCCGGTTTGATGCAGACAGAATGCGTCAGGTTCTAAAAAATATTCTCAATAATGCCATTAAGTTTACAAAGCGTTTTGGCACGATAACGTTGATTGT
This sequence comes from Anaerovibrio lipolyticus, assembly GCA_002372665.1. Taxonomy (GTDB): domain Bacteria; phylum Bacillota; class Negativicutes; order Selenomonadales; family Selenomonadaceae; genus Anaerovibrio; species Anaerovibrio lipolyticus_C. The sequence goes on along the minus strand of DFHJ01000130.1, from coordinate 7,623 downwards.
CAAATGTATGGCTGAAAAGTATGGCAGACAGTCGCTGGAAATTTCCATAAAGGATACCGGTATAGGTATTGAGGACAGCTTTAAGCCCAGGGTATTTGAAGCATTTTCCCAGGAGTATGGGGATAATGTTTATGGTGGCTCTGGCCTTGGGCTGGCTATCTGCAACCATATCATTAAGAAAATGGGCGGCATTATTGATTTTGACAGCACCAAGGGTGTTGGCTCCACATTCAGGATAAACGTGGATCTGGATGTGGCCACCTCTACGTATCAGCTGAAGGATGATGTGGAAGACATTTGTCGCGGACGCAGAGTTCTATTGGCTGAGGATAATGAGATTAATCTGGAAATCTGCCAGCAGCTTTTGGTGGCAAGGGGGATGGATGTGGATGTGGCCGAAAATGGCCAGGAGGCCCTTAGCCTGTATATGTCCAATGCACCAGGAACCTATGATTTAATTTTTATGGATGTAAGAATGCCTTATATGGACGGACTTACAGCTACCAAGAAGATAAGGAGCTCAGGAAAATCTGACAGCAAGACCGTACCAATTCTGGCTCTTACGGCCAATGCCAGGGATGAAGATATTAGCCAATCCTTTGAAGCTGGAATGAACGCGCATCTAACAAAGCCTATTAATGTGGAAGATATGTACAGATGTATTGAAAAGGCCCTGCGGGGAGAATTGGCCCGACGCACCGGGAATTAAAATTTCAGAAACTAAAAAGAAGTTCAGCCATTCACTGTAGTATCAGGTGATAGTTGAGCTTCTTTTTGTTAATATCAGATTTTTTCTATTGTAGGTTCTGCACCGTTGTTGATGCAGTCAGCAGTGATGGTTACCCTGCGGGTATCATCAGAGCGCGGAATATCAAACATTACATCCAGCATTGTGTCTTCGATGATTCCCTTCAGGGAACGGGCACCGGTTTTTCTTTCAATAGCCTTTTTGGCCACAGCCCTGAGGGCTTCCTCGTCAAATTCCAGCTGCACATTGTCCATTTCCATCAGCTTCTGGTATTGTTTTACTGGAGCATTTTTTGGCTCGGTGAGGATTCTCAGGAGGGCGTCCTCGTCCAAATTTTCCAGAGTACAGATAATTGGAAGACGACCGATGATTTCCGGGATAATGCCGAATTTCATCAAATCCTCCGGGGTAGTCTGGTGAATCAGCTCATCAAATTTTGGCTTGTCATTCTTGCCCTCAATCTTGGAGCCAAAGCCCATATTGGCATCATTTTTCCTGAGGCGTTTGGCGATAATCTTGTCGATGCCTACGAAGGCACCACCAACAATGAAGAGAATGTTTTTGGTGTCTACCTTGATGGTTGGGGCCTCAGGGTGTTTGCGCTGACCTCTGGCGGTAAATTCCACCACATTGCCCTCCAGCATCTTCAGTAAAGCCTGCTGTACACCTTCGTGTCCAGGATCAGCAGTAATTGTATTATTTTCACCTGATTTTCTGGCAATTTTGTCAAATTCATCAAGATAGATAATACCATGCTCGCAACGGCTGATATCCTTGTCGGCAGCGTAGTAGAGGTTGCGTACAGCCACTTCCACGTCGGCACCTACGAAGCCTGCTTCCGTAAGACTGGAGGCATCTGTAACGGCAAATGGAATATCAAGCATTCTGGCCAGATGGGAAAGAAGTGCAGTTTTACCGCAGCCGGAAGGTCCAAGAATAATAACATTGGACTTCTCAATTTCGTCACCATCGTCCTCAGGATGCTGAAAGCCGTATTTCATACGTTTATAATGATTATAAATTGCTACGGAAAGCACCTTTTTGGCCTGATCCTGATTGATTATGAACTGGTCAAGATATTCTTTTACCATGTGAGGCTTTATGCGGTTAAGCTCATCGTTGATGGCTTTTTCAGTCTCAATATGCTGCTGTGCTTCCTCCACCTCTTTATGGTCCTCAATAAGATGATATATATCTTTTATGCAGTTGGCACAAAGGGAAAAACCAGAACGAGGGTCATATATTGGTACATCGTACTGGGTTTTCGCCACAATCTTTCGCTTACAGAAGCTACAGGTAACTGTAGGGGCATTACTGTTCATAAGTGTTTACCTTTTACCTTTCTATATCTATTGTTATCTTTTCTCACAAAGTCTCTTACATATTATGGTAGAAAAGCAATTTTTTTTCAAGAAATTTTTCTGTGGAAAATGTTGCATGGGTATAGTCAGTGTGTTATAATATCACAAGTTAGGCGCAGGGCGTCTAAAAAGTTGATTTTTTCGGCTTTGCCCCTATTTGGGAAGCATCGTCGGACCAAGTCTTCGCAGAGAGGACTTGTAATTCTCCCAATTATGGGGAAAAGCGAGGTGTATAGAATGAAGGCAGGTATTCATCCAGAATTCCACGAAGCAAAGGTTATTTGCGGTTGCGGCAACACCTTTACTACCGGCTCTACTAAGACTGAGCTGAGAGTTGATGTGTGCTCCAAGTGCCATCCTTTCTTCACTGGTCGTCAGCGCGATATCGCAGCTGGTGGTCGTATTGAGAAGTTCAATAAGCGTTACGCAAAGTAATTACTCAATCATTAATGAGCAGGGCAGAAATGCTCTGCTCATTTGTATATACGGATTTTTTTGAAAGTAATCACCCTGTAGGGGTTAAATATATATGAGGTTTATATGAGTGAGAAAAAGCTAAGTATCGGCGGTCAGGCCGTCATAGAGGGTGTAATGATGCGGGGGCCGGAAAAGGTGGCCACTGCTGTCCGCACTCCGGATAAAAAAATAGAATTGGATATCAGACCAGTCAATTCCATCAGCGACAGATTTCCTATTTTGAAGAAGCCAATGCTGCGTGGTTGTGTTTCCTTGGGGGAATCCTTGGTTATGGGACTTCGTTCTCTGTCCTACTCTGCCCAGATGGCAGGGGAGGAGGATGAGCAGCTGACAGACAAGGAATTGGCAGGAACCATAGTATTTGCCTTTGTAATGGCAGCAGTGCTGTTTGTGGCCATTCCCACCGGAGCAGCCAAGCTGTTTCATTTTATTACTGAGGATCCTGTATTTTTAAATCTTATGGAGGGTGCCCTGCGTCTGTTGATTTTTGTTGGGTATATTGGTGCAATTTCGATGATGAAGGATATCCAGCGGGTTTTTCAATATCATGGGGCGGAGCATAAAACTATCGCCTGCTTTGAGGCTGGTGAAGCACTTACTGTGGAAAATGTGAAAAAACACACTAGACTTCATAAGCGTTGCGGTACATCCTTTTTGCTTATCGTTATGCTGGTAAGTATTTTTGTCTTTGCCTTTTTGGGGTGGCCTGATTTGTGGCTGAGAATTTTAAGCCGGGTAATACTTTTGCCGGTGGTGGCTGGTATTTCCTACGAGATTATTAAGCTGTCCGCCAATTCCGATAACTGCGTTCTTGGCTGGGCCATTAAGCCAGGCTTGTGGCTTCAGTATATGACCACCCGGGAACCAGATGACGATATGATAGAGGTGGCCATTGAGTCAGCCAAGGCAGTTCTGCCGGAGGATAAAATCCCTGCCGGTACCGCCAATTATATACAGGATATTTCATAATAAAAATTAGCGGTAAAGAGGAAAATACACATGAATATAATGGATAAATTGCAGGCAGTGGAGAATAAGTTTTTGGAGCTGGAATCACTTATCAGTGACCCTTCTGTTTTGGAGGATATGAATAAGTGGCAGCGCTATAATCGGGAGCATTCCTCCATGCAGCCTATTATTGAGGCATACAGGGAATACAGGGCTGTGTGTCAGGGCATTGAAGACAATAAGGAAATGCTCAACGAAGGAATTGATGATGATGAATTCCGTCACATGGTGGAGGAGGAGCTGGCAGATTTCAGAAAGCGCAAGGAGGAGCTGGACCAGGAGCTGCCTATTATGCTTCTTCCCAAGGATCCCAATGATGATAAAAATGTTATTGTGGAAATCCGGGGCGGCGTAGGCGGTGAGGAAGCAGCTCTCTTTGCGGGAGATTTGTTCCGTATGTATTCCCGTTATGCTGAAAGTCAGGGCTGGAAAATTAATATTATGGATGCCAATGCCACGGAGATTGGTGGCTTCAAAGAGATTTCCTTCGCCGTTGAGGGGTATGGTGCCTATAGTAAGCTGAAATATGAAAGCGGCACCCATCGTGTACAGCGTGTGCCAGTCACAGAATCCGGCGGACGTATTCATACCTCTGCCGTAACGGTGGCAGTGCTTCCTGAGGCTGACGAGGTGGATGTGGACATTCGTAATGAGGATTTGCGCATTGATACCTACAGGGCAGGTGGCGCAGGTGGACAGTATGTAAACAAGACGGAGTCGGCCATTCGCATTACCCATTTGCCAACCGGTATTGTGGTACAATGCCAGGATGAAAAGTCCCAGTTAAAGAATAAGGAAAAGGCAATGCGTGTTTTGCGGGCCAGAGTTTTGGAACAGGCCCAGCAGGAGCAGGCAGATACAATTGCAGCTGACAGAAAAAGTCAGGTTGGCTCCGGTGACAGAAGCGAGCGTATCAGAACCTATAATTTCCCTCAGGGACGGGTAACGGATCATCGCATTGGTCTCACATTGCATAAACTGGATGCTGTGATGGATGGACAGCTGGATGAAATTTTAAATGGTCTTATTACTGCAGATCAGGCTGAACGCATGAAGCAGGTTGATTAAGTAAATTCGTAGGTTTGGAGATAATATGGCTGGAGAAGTTTGGACAATAGGAAAATTGTTAAAATGGACTGAGGATTATTTCACCAAGGCTGGGTTGGACACACCGCGCCTTGATGGTGAGGTGCTTCTTTGTCATGTTCTGAAAAAGGAACGTATTCATCTATATGTTCATTTCGACCAGCCTCTGACCAAGGAAGAACTGGCCCAATATAAGGTGTGCATTAAGGAAAGGGTTCAGCATAAGCCGGTGGCTCATATCGTAGGCCATAAGGAGTTTATGGGGCTGGATTTTAAGGTGAACGAGGCTACCTTAATTCCCCGTCCTGATACGGAAATATTGGTGGAAGCGGTTATTTCCCGTCTGAAAACCGGTCAGGAGGGCTTAGGCACCATTGCGGATATTGGAACAGGTTCCGGTGCAATTTGCCTGTCCTTGTTAAATTATCTGCCGAATCTTAAAGCAGTAACCGTGGATATATCCTCCGAGGCCATAGAGGTGGCCAAGGAAAATGCAGAGAGCTTGGGGCTTTCTGACAGAGTGGAATTTTATCAGGGTGATATGCTGGAACCCATAAGGGACAGAAGATTTACGGCCATTGTATCTAATCCACCGTATATTCCAGAAGGAGATATTGCCGGTCTGGAACCTGATGTGAGGGATTTTGAGCCAATTTCAGCTTTGGTGGCAGGTCCTGACGGACTGGATTTTTACCGCCGTCTTGTAGCTGAGGCCGGAAATATGATAGCTGATGATGGCTTTTTGGCTCTTGAAATTGGCATTAATCAGGCGGAAGCATTGGAGGCTTTGGGCCAGGAGCATGGCTGGGGCCGTTGTGAAATCGTCAAGGATTTGGCGGGCATTGACAGGGTAGTGATTTTATGGAAACAAAAATAATTTCTATAAATGATGTGCAAAAGAATATGGATTCCATAAGGGAAGCTGCAACGATGCTGAGAAATGGACAATTGGTGGCTATTCCTACAGAAACGGTATATGGGCTGGCGGCCAACGGATTGGATGAGGTGGCTGTTAAGTCCCTTTACGATGCCAAGGATAGACCATATTATAAGGCTTTTTCCCTGCAGGTGGCTGATGTGGCTATGGTAAAGGATATTGCAGCCAGGATTCCCGATATGGCGTTGGAGCTGTTTGAGAGATTCTGCCCTGGACCAATTACCATCGTACTTCCAAGAAAAAGCAGTATTCCTAAACGGGTAACAGGAGGGAAAAATACGGTGGGTATCAGAATTCCTGATAACGAAATCGCTCTGGCAGTTTTAAAGGAGGCCGGTGTACCTTTGGCAGTACCTAGTGCCAATATTTCCGCTCATCCAAGTCCTACTTCCGCAAAGATGGTATACGATGATATGAAGGGCTTGATTCCCCTGATTTTAGATGGTGGTCCATGCAATCTGGGGATAGAATCTACCATAGTGGACTGCACCGGTGATGAGCCAATGATTATCCGCCATGGGGCGATATCGGAAAAAGAAATAATGGAATGTGTTAGTCGGGAAAAATAAATATTTTTTTTCCGTTAATCTATGTTACAATGACTTTGTGTGAAAAAATGACTACCAAAAGGAGTAAGGCAGTTATGAAAATTGTTATAGGCTGTGACCATGGTGCTTTGGAGCTAAAGCGGGAAGTGCTGAAGGTTTTGGCGGAGTTTAAGGATATTGAGACTGAGGATGTGGGCACTTTTGATGCCGAGTCCGTGGATTATCCTGATATTGCCGAAAAGGTATGTGGAAAAATCACCAAGGGTGAGGCTGACAGAGGTATCGTTCTTTGCGGAACTGGTATCGGCATTTCTATTGCAGCCAATAAAATAAAGGGTATTCGGGCAGCTCTTTGCGGAGACGTTTTTTCTGCCCGCATGTCCAGAGAACATAATGATGCCAATGTGTTGGCCATGGGAGGACGGGTTACCGGTTTTGGTCCAGCCGGGGAAATTGTGAGAACATGGGTTACCACAGAGTTTTCTCAAGGTGAGCGTCATGTCCGTCGTATTGAAAAAATGATGGCGTTGGAAAATAAATAATACCCACCGTATTTAAGGAGGAGTCAGTAATGAGCTTAATGGATGATTTGAAGGTTGTTGATCCTGAAATAGCTGAGGCTATTGACGCGGAGTTAAGCCGCCAGCGTAACAAGCTGGAGCTTATTGCATCTGAAAATATTGTCAGCACTGCCGTTATGGCTGCCCAGGGCAGTGTTCTTACCAACAAATATGCTGAAGGCTATCCTGGAAAGCGTTATTATGGTGGCTGTGAAAACGTGGATGTGATTGAACAGCTGGCCATTGACCGCGCAAAAAAACTCTTTGGTGCTGAGTATGCCAATGTGCAGCCTCACTCCGGAGCTCAGGCCAATATGGCGGTGTTCTTTGCCCTGCTGACTCCCGGTGACACTGTAATGGGTCTGAACCTTACTGATGGCGGCCATCTTACCCATGGCAGCCCGGTAAACATGTCCGGCAAATATTTTAATGTCGTTCCGTATGGTGTAAGTGAAGGCTCTGAACAGCTGGATTATGATGATATTCAGAGAATTGCCAATGAATGTAAGCCAAAGCTGATTGTGGCCGGCGCTTCTGCTTATGCCCGGGTTCTTGATTTCCCTCGTTTGGCGGATATTGCCCATTCTGTAGGGGCTTATCTCATGGTGGATATTGCTCATATTGCTGGTCTGGTGGCCACCGGACTTCACCCATCCCCAATTCCTTACGCAGATGTGGTAACTACTACTACTCATAAAACTCTGCGCGGTCCTCGTGGCGGTCTGATTCTTTGTAAGGATGCAGAATTTGGCAAGCAGTTTAATAAGGCTATTTTCCCTGGTATTCAGGGCGGTCCTCTTATGCATGTTATTGCAGCTAAGGCTGTGGCTTTTAAGGAGGCACTGTCCCCAGAGTTTAAGGAATATGCCCAGCAGATTATAAAGAATGCCAGTGCTCT
>DFHJ01000103.1 GCA_002372665.1 Anaerovibrio lipolyticus | reverse complement strand
ATTGACCGCATTGAAAAATATGCCCGTATGTTTGGCCTTGGTAAGCCCACTGGTATAAATCTGCTGTTTGAGGCAGAGGGCCTGGTTGCGTCCCAGGAATACAAGCGCAAGGTCTTTGATGAGGACTGGTATTTGGCGGAAACCTTTGATGCTGCCATCGGACAGGGCTTTAATAATGTTACACCTATTCAGGCGGCTATGGTAATGGGTGAAATCGCTGCTGATGGTAAAAGATACAAACCATATTTGGTGGACAGGATTGTGGACCCTGAGGGTAAAACTATAAAGAAGTTTAAGCCTGAAGTCGTGGGACAGCTGGATGTGGATCCTCATTATATAAATTTGGTTCAGCAGGGACTAAAGGGTGTTACAAAATACGGTACTGCGGCCTCTGTGTTCAGGGGATTTCCTATAGAGATAGCTGGTAAGACAGGTACAGCCGAGAATCCTCATGGACGTGATCACGGCTGGTTTGTGGCTTATGGACCATTTAATAATCCAAATGTCGTGGTGGCAGTTATCGTGGAGCAGGGCGGTTATGGTTCGGCTTCAGCGGTACCAATTGGCAGAAAGATTCTGGAGGCTGCCTTCAATATTCCGGACCCTGCAAAGCAGGCGGAGCTGGAGCGCCAAAGAAAACAGGCAGAGCAGGCCAAGAAGAATAAGCAGAATAATTCCAATTCCAATAACAAGGCTCAGGAGCAGCCCGCTGTTGTAAATAATGCCCCAGTGGCAGGCAAGGAATATGGTGCTGCAAATGGCAAACGATAATGTTGTTTTTTATCATTTTATCTTAATATAAGATAGGTGGGGAGAATATGAGCAGGGATTTGGTAACCATAAAAGGGGGCAAGGATGGCTTCCGTTTATTGGTGGATAGTTCAGCCAGCATGGAGGAAATCGAAGCTGAAATTAAAAAGAAGCTCGACGAAAATCCAGGCTTTTTCCCGGAGGGAACCAAGTTTGAGTTGGAGGTAGCTGACTTGGACCGTTCCGTTAAGAAGGGGATTAATCAAATATTAAATCAGCGTGGCTTGGGAGTGGAGCTGTCTGTAAAGAAAGATCCGCCACCAACAATAGATGAGCAATCACAGATGCCACCTCAGTATTTTATTCAGCATGATGGCAATGTGGAAGCCCAGGAAATGACTGTGGTGGAGCACACTGTCCGTGGTGGTGAGGAGGTCACCAGCCAGGGCTCAGTGCTGGTTATGGGGAATGTTAACCCTGGTGCTCAGATTATTGCCGGTGGCAGTATAGATGTGCGGGGGACCTGTCGGGGCATGGTTCACGCCGGTGCCTGGGGAGATATTAGTGCCGTGGTTATTGCTGACAGGCTTATGCCAACGCAGATTCGTATAGCTAATATGATTGCCCGTTCTCCTGATATAATGGAGAAAAGTGATTTTGCCGAAAGGGCATACATTAAAGATGGACAAATTATTATTGAACCGATAGAAAGGTAGGATTTATAAGAATGAGTGAGGTTATTGTTGTTACTTCAGGCAAGGGTGGTGTAGGCAAGTCCACCACTACTGCAAACCTTGGTGTGGGTCTGGCTATGCGTGGCAAGAAGGTTGTTCTGATTGATACTGATACCGGTCTCCGTAATCTGGATTTGCTCCTTGGTCTCGAAAATCGCATTATGTACGATTTGATTGACGTGGTTGAGGGCCGTGTAGAGATTAAGAAGGCTCTGGTACGTCACAAGAAATATGAAAATCTGCAGCTTTTGCCTACTTCCCAGGTAAAGGACAAATCTGCGGTAAATCCTGCCGATTTGATGGCTCTTTGTGATGAGCTTCGAAAGGAATATGATTTTGTGATTATTGACTGCCCAGCAGGCATTGAACAGGGCTTCCAGACTGCAATTGCTGGTGCGGATACTGCTATTGTAGTTACCATGCCGGAGGTTTCCGCTGTTCGTGACGCTGATAAGATTATTGGTGAGCTGGGCCGCTCCGAAAAGGATAATATTAAACTCATTATTAACAGAATCAGACCTGCTATGGTAGATAGCGGTGAGATGATGGATATGGATGATATCAATGATATACTTGCCATCAAGTGCATTGGTCAGGTTCCGGATGATATCAAGGTTGTAACCTCCGCTAACCGCGGTGAGCCAGTTGTTGGTGATAGTGATTCCCAGGCTGGCAAGGCTTATGAGAATATTGTGGGACGTCTCCTGGGTGAAGATATCCCGTTCATGGAATTTGAAAAGGAAGGCTTCTTCAAGAAACTTATGAAGGCCTTTAAGCTTTCCAAAGACTGATATTGAGGGGGACTTACAGATGCTTGATTCATTAAAGCGTATATTCGGTAATGAGAAATCCGGCAAGGTGGCCAAGAAGCGCCTGCAGATGGTTCTCATTCAGGACAGAGCCAGCGTGTCGCCAGAGGTGATGGCAAAGCTGCGGGATGATATTATTCAGGTTATATCTAAGTATATGGTTATTGATAAGACCGACATGGAAATTTCTTTGGAGAGTGTTGATGATTCTGTAGCACTGGTGGCCAATATTCCGGTACAGAACATGAGACATCATAAATAAGAAATATGAAACTGCTGCGCATCAGTGTGGCAGTTTTCTTTTAATTTTGCTATATTTGGTTGTTCTTTCACATGGTTCGTGATAACATATATAAGCTATACTAGAATTTAAATTTGGAGGAAGGATCCTTGATTTTAAATAAAAAATTTAGAAAAATAGATGTGGAGCTTATTGCCGGGGTAGCTGGTATAATCATTATGAGCCTTATAACCATTGGTAGTGCCACTCATATAAATACCCCATCTGAGGATAGATATTGGTATGTACTTAGACAGGGAATATTTACCATCCTGAATGTGGGAGTTATATTCTTCTTTATGAATTTTGACTACAAGGCACTACAGGCTTATGGCAAGAAGTTGTATATTTTTAACATAATAATGCTGCTGGCCGTAATGTTTTTGGGACAGTCTGCTTTAGGTGCCCAGCGGTGGATTCAGTTGGGACCAATATCTATTCAGCCATCGGAGTTTTCAAAGATAATAATGATCATCTGTATGGCCTCTGTCTTTCAGGATAAGATAGGGCAGATAAACAAGTGGTCAGATTTACTCCCCTTGGCCGGCTATGTGGGGCTTCCTTTTTTACTGGTACTGAAGCAGCCAGATTTGGGGACATCTCTGGTGTTTATGGCTATTTTCCTCGGTATGATTTTTGCCTGTGGAGTTAATTTAAAGCTACTGGCCTGGATGTTTGGTGTGGCCATGGCCTGTGCTCCGTTGATGTGGCATTTTGTGCTGAAGGACTACCAGAAAATGCGAATTATGGTGTTTATGGACCCCAATGTGGATCCATTGGGATCGGGCTATCATATTATTCAGTCAAAAATTGCTATAGGCTCCGGAATGTTATTTGGCAAGGGACTCTTTGCAGGAACCCAGAGTCAGCTTAATTTTTTGCCGGAGAACCACACCGACTTTATTTTCGCTGTAGTAGGAGAAGAATTAGGCTTTATAGGAGCGACTATTTTACTCCTGCTATATCTTGTGGTGCTGTGGCGGGGTATCAAAATAGCGCAGCAGGCCCAGGATAGCTTTGGCATGCTGTTGGCTGTGGGTATAACCTCCATGCTGGCCTTCCATGTGCTGGTTAATGTGGGCATGACAGCTGGTATTATGCCTGTAACCGGTATACCATTGCCTTTTATGAGCTATGGTGTCAGTGCCCTTACCACCAATATGTTCGCTGTGGCCATTTTACTTAATATTTATCTGAGAAACCAAAAACTCCAATTTTAAGGTTTCTGTTTTGAATCAATAGAGGAGCTTGAGCAATGATTAAATTAGAACCTGAAATCCTGCAGGCCGTTGAGAAACCTGCCCGTTATACAGGTCATGAGTTAAATGCTGTACATAAGGACTGGGACGAAGTGGATTGTCACTTCGCCCTGGCCATGGCCGATACCTATGAGGTGGGCATGTCCAATCTTGGACTGAAAATCCTTTATGAGGTGTTGAATAACCGTCAGGATACTGCCTGTGAAAGAGTGTATGCTCCTTGGACCGACATGGAAGCAATCATGCGGGAAAGAAGCATACCTTTATTTTCCTTGGAGAGCTTTACTGAAATTAAGAAATTCGATTTTCTGGGATTTACTCTCCAGTATGAAATGATATACTCCAATATTCTTAATATGCTGGATTTGGCCGGAATTCCCATTTGGGCCAAGGACCGCAATGATGAAGCTTCTTTTATAGTAGGTGGTGGCCCTACCGTTTATAATACGGAGCCTATTGCTGATTTTTTTGATTTCTTTATTTTGGGAGAAGGAGAAGAAGTTATCTCTGAAGTGGCGGAAACCTTTGTGAAATGGAAAAGGGAAGGGAAGCCAGGTGGCAGAAAAGGATTTTTAAAGGAAGTTGCAAAGCTGGAGGGTATTTATGTACCTTCTTTTTATAATGTCAAATATAACGAAAAAGGATATTTTTCCTCTATAGAACCAAAAGAGCCTGAGGCAAGGGCCAAAATTTATAAACGAGTGATTAAGGATCTGGACAGTGTTCATTTCGTGGAAAAGCCTGTAATGCCATACATTGGCATAGTTCATGACAGAATTATGCTGGAGCTGTTTAGAGGCTGTACCCGTGGGTGCCGTTTTTGTCAGGCGGGTACTTCATATCGCCCTATACGCGAGAGAAGCCGAGAATATCTCCGGGGATTGGCCCGTAAGCTGGTGGATTCCTCCGGTTATAATGAAATGTCTCTTACTTCACTTAGCTCTGCAGATTATTCCTGTCTGGGAGAGCTGGTGGATGATTTATTCTCTGATTTTGAAGGGGAGAAGGTCAGCTTTTCTTTGCCATCATTGCGTATAGATAGCTTTTCCATTGATTTGGCCCACAAGCTGCAGCAGGTACGCAAAAGCGGTCTTACCTTTGCCCCGGAGGCTGGAACTCAGCGCCTTCGTGATGTTATTAACAAAGGTGTTACTGAGAAAAATCTTATGACAGCTGTGGAAGCCGCCTTTAAACAGGGTTGGAAGCAGGTTAAGCTGTATTTTATGATGGGCTTGCCTACGGAAACTGACGAGGATATTGTGGGTATTGCCAGACTGGCGGAGAAGGTAGCCAGAAAGTACAAGGAGGTTAAGGGCAAGTGGGGCGTTACAGTAACCATCAGTGTATCCTGCTTTGTACCAAAGCCTCATACTCCTTTTCAGTGGTTTGGTCAGCTGCCAAAGGATGAATTTGAACGCCGTCAGCGTCTTTTAAAGGACAGCATCACTGAAAGAGCTGTAAAGTTCCATTACCATGATGCCAGAGTCAGCGTTCTTGAAGGGGCTATTTCCCGTGGAGACCGTCGTATTTCCCAGGTGATTTATCAGGCCTGGAAGGATGGAGCTAAATTTGATGGCTGGACAGACCTCTTTAAGGAAGATGTTTGGCACGAAGCCTTCAGAAAGTGCGGCATTGATATGAAGGAATACAGTGAGCGCACCCGGGATTTCGATGAACCATTACCATGGGAGCATACTACCCCAGGAGTTTCCAAGGATTTCCTTAAGCGTGAATGGAACAAGGCTGTTGCAGAGCAGCTGACAGAGGATTGCCGCCGTGGCAAGTGCTCCGGCTGTGGGGTCTGCCCATCCCTTAAGGTGGATATTGTGGACTGGAAGCGCAAAGAAGGGGAGGTGAAGGCAAATGTATAAGTATCGTGCTCAGCTAACCAAGGGGGATGAAATTAGATATATTTCCCATTTGGACTATGCGGGGGTTATGGAGCGGGCCATTCGCCGTGCCAAGCTACCAGCTGCTTATACTGAGGGATTTAACCCTCATCTGAAGATGTCCTTTGCTTCACCATTGTCCCTAGGGGTAACCTCTGATGCGGAGTATATGGATTTTGAATTGACAAAGCCCCTGTGTCAGCCAGAGATTTTTGACAAGCTGTCAGCTGCCCTGCCTCCGGGGATAAGACTTATCAAGCTAAAGCCAGTAAAGGAACCAAAGCCCTGTGAGGGGAAAAAGCATAAGGCCCTTATGGCTGAGGTGGAGCAGGGTATTTATGAGGTGATGGCACCTCTCACTGGTGACTGGGATGCTGCAGTTAAGGCTGTGGAAAAATATAATGGGGCCACTGAGGTGAACTATCATCGCGTTACTCCGAAAAAAACCAGGGATATTGAAGTAAAGCAGTATATGCTGGAGCCTGTAAAAATCGGTATGAGCGGAGATTTGGTGAAGCTAACCATGAATATTTCTATCACCCAGACCGGTAGTATCAAGCCAGCGGAGATATTGGAGCTTTTGCATAATGAATATGGTCTGCCAGTTGCGTTGGGCAGGGCCTTAATCAATCGCAGCAAGCTCATGGGTCAGGGCAAGGACTTGATTGATTTAGTATAAATTAAATGCTACATAATTCACAGAAAGGAGGTTTTGCAATGAAAACTATATATGTGAATGTTATGCCAGAGGAGACCCGTATGGCTGTGGTTGAGAACGGCCGGCTCATGGCTTTGGAGCTGGAAAGACCGGAGCATGCCCATTTAGTAGGCAACATATATAAGGGACAGGTTCAGAATGTCCTTAAAGGTATGCAGGCCTCCTTTGTGGATATTGGCCAAGCAAAGAATGCCTTCCTTTATGTAGGTAACGGGAAAATAGCTTCCACGGCCCAGGCCAATTCCCCCCGGGAAAATGTCACGGTGGGACAAAATGTCATAGTCCAGATAATTAAGGATGAGGTGGGCACCAAGGGACCACGGGCGACGATGCATTTGTCTATTCCCGGCCGTCATGTGGTATTGATGCCGAATTCTGCATATATTGGAACATCCCATCGCATAGAGGATAATGAGGAGCGACAGCGGCTCCACGATATTGTTCGGGCTGAGGTGCCAAAGAACATGGGCTGTATCATTCGTACTGCGGCTCAGGGACAGCCAGCAGAAAAAATCGTTAGGGATATCCACTACCTGATGAAAATATGGGACGAGATCTTGGCCAAGGCAAAGCTTTCCGCGACCAGCTCCCTATTGTATCGTGATGCAGATTTGGTGATTCGAATTGTCCGGGACTATCTCACTGATGATGTGGACAAGATGGTTATTGACAATCCGAAGATGTACAAAAGAGTCTGTGACCTCATAAGGGTTACTTCTCCGGATGTCTTGCAGCGTATTGAATTGTACGACGGCAGAAATATTTTTAAGGATAATGGCGTTACCGAGGCTTTGGAGCAGCTGAAGGGACGCACGGTCCAGCTGCAGTCCGGTGGCTTCCTCGTAATAGATAAGACCGAGGCCATGACGGTTATTGATGTGAATACCGGCAGCTTCGTAGGGGATATGAATCTGGCAGATACGGTGTACAAGCTGAATATTGAAGCGGCTGATGAAATTATGCGCCAGCTTCGCTTGCGGGATATTGGTGGCATAATACTGGTGGATTTCATTGATATGGAAACCCCGCAGCAAAATGCTGCTCTATTAGAGAGAATGCGACAGCTGGCTGTGTGCGACCGCTCCAAGACAAACATAGTTGATATCACCTCTTTGGGGCTGGTGGAAATCACCAGAAGAAAATCACGGAAAAATATTGAAAGCATGCTGTATTGTCAGTGTCCTGTTTGTGAGGGCAGTGGCAGAGTTTTGTCACCAGAGTCATTGGCAGTGAAGGTATGCCGTAACATTCGCCGAATAGAAGCCAGAAAGCATGCGGCTGATGGCTATATACTTCAGCTTAATCCCCAGGCGGCCAATGAAATCAAGGCTATGGATAGCTTTAGGCGACTTAGGGACGAATATGGCGTGGACATTTCTTTGGAGTCCTCACGGGAAGTAACGCCGGGGACTTATATCCTTACACAAAAATAATAATATTTATAGTTGCATTCTATATTTGTATATGTTATAGTATTTCACGGTGTAATTAGAAAAACGCACGCCAGAGGACGTTTAACCTGTGCCCAATGTGGTGGTTTAAGCGGATGAGGCTGGCGGAGGAAATAAAAACAGGAGGTGCACCACTATGGCAGTTGTTTCTATGAAACAGTTATTAGAGGCTGGTGTTCATTTCGGACATCAGACCAGAAGATGGAACCCTAAGATGGCTAAGTACATCTTCACCGAGCGCAATGGTATCTACATCATTGATCTTCAGAAGACCGTTAAGAAGGCTGAGGAGGCTTACAACTTCGTACGCAGCATAGCTGAGTCCGGCAAGTCCGTTCTTTTTGTTGGTACCAAGAAGCAGGCTCAGGAGGCTATTAAGGAAGAGGCTCTGAAGGCTGACCAGTATTTCGTAAATGAGCGTTGGTTGGGCGGTATGATGACCAACTTCAAGACTATTCAGGCTCGCGTTAAGCGTCTGAAGGAGCTTGAGGCTATGGCAGAAGACGGTACTTTCGAGGTTCTTACCAAGAAAGAAGTACAGGGCCTGAAGCATGAGATGGAGAAGCTCGAGAAGTATCTCGGCGGTATTAAGGAAATGAAGGAGCTCCCAGGTGCTCTGTTCATCGTTGACCCACGCAAGGAGAGAATCGCTGTAGCAGAGGCTCACAAGCTGAACATTCCTATCGTGGCTATTATCGATACCAACTGCGATCCAGATGAAATCGATTATCCAATTCCTGGTAACGACGATGCTATCCGTGCCGTTAAGCTCATTACCGGCAAGATTGCAGATGCTGTTATCGAGGGTCGTCAGGGCGAAGCTGCTGAGGCTCCAGCTGAGGACGCTGAGTAATATGAACCTTAAAAGGGGTAAGGGGATATCCCTTATCCCTTGTTTTTTTGAAATTATATCCGAATTAATAGGGGGAAATAAACAATGGCACAGATTACTGCTGCATTAGTTAAAGAATTGCGCGAGCTTACCGGCGCAGGTATGATGGACTGCAAGAAGGCTCTCGTTGAGTGCGATGGCGATAAGGACAAGGCTATCGATTATCTCCGCGAGAAGGGCATTTCCAAGGCTGCAAAGAAGGCTGGCCGTATTGCTTCCGAGGGCGTTGTAGCTGCTGCTTACGATGCTGCATCTAACACTGCTTGCTTGGTTGAGGTTAACTCCGAGACTGACTTCGTTGCAAAGAATGATAACTTTAAGGCACTGGTTAAGAAGATTGCTGAGCACATCATTGCAACCAAGCCTGCTGATATTGATGCACTCAATGCTTCCATGCTGGATGGCAAGACTGTTGCTGATGTTATGACTGAGGCTGTTGCTTCCATCGGTGAGAAGCTGTCCCTCCGTCGTTTCGTTGTATATACTTCCGAGAACAAGCTGGCTACCTACATCCACATGGGTGGTAAGATTGGTGTAGTTGTAGAGCTTTCCGGCGGTAGCGATGAGCTGGCACAGGACATTGCTCTCCAGATTACTGCTCAGAAGCCACAGAGCATTGACCGTAGTGGCGTTGATCCTGAGTATCTTGATCATGAGCGTGCTGTACTCCGTGCACAGGCTCTGGAAGAGGGCAAGCCTGAGAACATCGTTGACAAGATGGTTGAGGGTCGTCTCAATAAAACCTATAAGGAAATCTGTCTGGTTGAGCAGGAATTCTTTAAGTCTTCCGAGCATGAGACCATTCAGGATATCCTCGGTGATGTTAAGGTTCTCCGCTTTACCCGCTTTGAGATGGGTGAGGGCCTTGAGAAGAAGAACGAGGACTTCGCAGCAGAGGTTGCAGCTCAGATTAAGTAATTAAATATTTTATTCTCATAGAAAAAGGGACTTGCAGACGCGGTCCCTTTTCTTTAAGATATAAATGGTAAATATTGTTTTTGAAAATTAAAATATATTGAAAATTTAGTTATTCTCGGATTTGGAGGTTGTTACAGTGGGAAAATACAAGCGCGTTCTACTAAAGCTTAGTGGCGAGTCTTTGGCAGGTGATCAGGGATTTGGCATTAACCCTGTTGTGGTTGAAGCTATCGGAAAGCAGATAAAGCGCGTACATGATGCGGGTATTGACGTGGCTATCGTTGTGGGTGGCGGTAATATCTGGAGAGGCCTTGCAGGAAGTGCCAAGGGTATGGATCGTGCCCAGGCGGACTATATGGGGATGCTGGCTACTGTTATTAATGCATTGGCAATTCAGGATGCTCTGGAGCAGCAGAATGTTCCTGCCCGAGTACAGACTGCTATCGAGATGCGTCAGGTGGCTGAGCCTTATATTCGTCGTAAGGCTACCCGTCACATGGAAAAGGGACGCGTAGTAATTTTTGGTGCTGGTACCGGTAATCCATATTTCTCCACTGATACCACTGCAGCTCTCAGAGCAGCCGAGATTGAGGCAGACGTTATTCTCATGGGCAAGAAGGGTACAGAGGGTATCTACGATAAGGATCCAAATCAGAATGATGATGCCAAGAAGTTTGACAATATCAGCTACAAAGAAATTCTGCTCCGCAGCCTGAGCGTAATGGATTCCACTGCAACCAGCCTATGCATGGATAACGATATTCCATTGGTTGTATTCAAGATTGATGATTTTGAGAATATTTACCGTGCAGCTATTGGCGAAGATATTGGTACTACTGTAGGAGGTAAATAATCATGATTAACGACATTGTATCTTCCAGCGAGGAACGCCTGAATAAGTCTATTGATGCACTCAAGAGAGAATTTGGTTCCCTACGTGCAGGCCGTGCCACTCCTTCTCTTTTGGACAAGGTTATGGTAGATTACTATGGCACCCCAACTCCTGTAAATCAGGTGGCAAAGGTTTCTGTTCCAGAGGCTCGCATGATTATGATTCAGCCTTGGGAAAAGACTATGCTCCACGAAATTGAAAAGGCTATTATGAAGTCAGACCTGGGCCTTTCCCCTAACTCTGACGGAACTGCAATTCGCCTGTCTATTCCTCAGCTTACCCAGGAGCGCCGTAAGGAGCTGGTTAAGACTGTCAGCAAGAAGGCAGAGGAGGCCAAGGTGGCTATTCGCAATATCCGTCGTGATGCCAATGAGCATATTAAGAAGCTGGAAAAAGACAAGGAAATCACTGAGGATGAGTCCAAGAAGGGACAGGAAAAGTTCCAAAAAATTGTTGACGGCTTCATTAAGACTGTGGATACATTAAAGGAAGCCAAAGAAAAAGAAATTATGGAAGTATAATATGGAAATTGATGTTGTAGGCAGGCCTTGGCATTTAGCCAAAACCTTGCTTAATGATGCCCATATAATGTATAATGTAACGGTAACCCGACCGACTAAGGACTTTTTTAAGCTTGAGCCTGAAGGGTATTATGTTATCAGACAGCGTCAGCTTTCTGATGGCACGTTGGACATTAGGATAGCAGCTAGGCTGCTGAAGGAGGTTTCTAGTAATGGCTTACAAGATTGAAGATGGTTGCATTTCTTGCGGTACTTGTGCAGGCACTTGCCCTGTAGAGGCAATTTCCGAGGGCGACAGCAAGTACGAAATCAATGCAGATGTTTGCGTTGAGTGCGGTGCTTGTGCAGCAGGCTGCCCTGTAGGTGCAATTGTTGCTCCAGAATAAGACACGTAGCAGCCGTAAGTGACTGATAAAAGTGTCAAAAGGCCCCTCAATATGCAATATTTGAGGGGCTTATTTTCTTTCGATAATGATATCTCGGTGTTTTACTATTCAAAAAAATATGAATAGGGGTTAGGATATGTGGAAAAAGATATTTGGTAAATCTGAAAATGCAAACGAAGAAAATAGTGCATCTCTGTTTGAACAAGTAAATAAAGATTGTTTGCCACGGCATATAGCTATTATTATGGACGGAAATGGTCGTTGGGCCACTGGCAAGGGTATGATGCGTTCTGTGGGTCATACAGCAGGTGTAAAGGCTTTGAAAAGAACTTTAAAGGCAGCTATTGCTCTTAACTTGGAAGCCATGACGGTTTATGCTTTTTCCACAGAAAATTGGAAAAGACCAGCTGCTGAGGTGGAATTCCTCATGAAGCTGTTTTCAGAATATCTTGAAAAAGAAATTGCAGAAATGGACAGTGACAATGTTCGTATTAAATTTATTGGCAGGGTTGACGAACTGTCACCGGGCTTGAAGAAGCAGATTGCAGATGCAGAGCAACGTACTGCAAACAATACAGGTGTAAAATTCACTGTAGGTGTTAATTATGGTGGTCAAGATGAAATGGTGCGGGCAGTTCAGTCTTTGGCCCAGGATGTGAAAAATGGCAGCCTTGAGCCGGAGAATATTGACAGTAAGCTGCTGGAATCACGGTTGGATACCAAGGAGCTGCCACCGGTTGATTTGGTGATTCGCACCAGTGGTGACATGCGTCTCAGTAATTTTCTGATTTGGCAAACGGCATACGCAGAATTTTGGTTTACGGATACCAACTGGCCTGATTTTGATAAAGAGAAGCTTGCAGAGGCCTTGTTGGATTACAGTCAGCGGGATCGGCGGTTTGGCGGATTAAATACGAAGAAATGAGGAAACTAAGGGATGCTTACTCGAATAATTACCGGAATCATTGGTATAGTACTGGCTGCTCTGGTTATTCAGACTGGCGGAGGTGTGTTTGCCGGTGCCGTTTTGTTACTGGCCTTTGGTGCTTGGTATGAATATTGTAATGCCTTTAAACAAAAGGGATACAAGCCGACTTTGGTTACAGGAATGGTGCTGATTTCCATTATGTGGGCAGGAGGCTTCCTGGGAAGCAACGGATTGCTTGTTTGTTCGATGATGTTTTCAGCATTGGTTATTATGCTGCTTACAGTTTTGAATCACGGTAAATTTGATGTTTTATCTGCGGTGATTTCAGTAGCAGGCGTTTTCTACATAGGTTTGTCCTTTGTTCACCTGGTTATGCTTCGTTTTATAGATGAGGAAGTCTATATATTCACCAGCCTTGGGGATTTTCAGCTGGGCTGTGCTTTGGTGTGGGTGGCTTTGATTGGGACTTGGGCCAGTGATACCTTTGCTTATTTTGCCGGTTGTTTTCTGGGAAAGCACAAGCTATGTGAAGCAATCAGTCCAAAGAAAACCATTGAGGGCTTTATTGGTGGCCTGATTGGTACGACTGCATCTGTGGCGGGGCTGGGTGTGTTTTTCGGCTTTGATGTGGTTGTGATGGCTGTGTTGGGATTTCTGATCTGTATTGTAGCGACCTTGGGGGATTTGGTTGAATCTGTGGTAAAGCGTTATACAGGTATTAAGGATTCCGGGAATGTTATACCTGGCCATGGCGGAATATGGGATAGATTTGACAGTGTAATCTATACTGTTCCCTTCGTCTATTATTTTATGTATTGTGCGAGAATCGCTGGTTAAGTTGTCACAATTATTATTGATGGCGTTAAAAAGTGGCAGTAAAGCAAAAATGCTTTATTGCCTATTTCTCTTTAAGTGGATTTTAAGGAGTATGTTGTATGAAAAATTTAGTTGTTTTAGGGTCCACCGGCTCCATTGGTACCCAGACTCTTGATGTTGTCCGTGATAATCCTGAGTTGTTTCATGTGTCTGTTCTTGTAGCTAATCGCAGTGATGAACTTTTGGAAAAGCAGATAAATGAATTTCAGCCTGAATTGGCTGTTTTATCTGATGAGGATGCTGCTAAGCGTTTAAAGAGCAGGTATTCCGGAAAAACAAAAATAATGGGCGGTCGTGAGGCTGTTATAGAAGCAGCGGTTTTCCCGGAGGCTGATACAGTGGTTACTTCACTTATGGGCTTTGCAGGACTTGAGCCTACTATGGCGGCTTTGGAAGCCAGAAAAAATATTGCCCTTGCCAATAAGGAAACTTTGGTGGTAGCCGGTGAACTGGTAATGGCCAAGGCCAAGGAAATGGGCTGCGCTATTCTGCCAGTAGACAGTGAGCATTGCGCTCTGTTCCAGTGCCTACAGGGTCAGGACCGAAATGCTGTGGAAAAGCTGATTCTTACTGCTTCTGGTGGTCCGTTTAGAGGAAAACAGGCCAGTGAGCTTACTGAAGTCACCAAATCCGATGTTTTGGCCCATCCAACCTGGAATATGGGACAGAAAATAACCGTTGATTCTGCGTCTTTGGTGAATAAAGGCCTTGAAGTTATTGAGGCTAAGTGGCTCTACGGCGTAACTTACGATCAGATTCAGGTGGTGGTTCACCCACAGAGCATTGTTCATTCTATGGTGCAGTATCGTGATGGCACTGTAATGGCACAGCTTGGCTGCACAGATATGCGCCTTCCTATTCAGTATGCTCTGACATATCCTGAAAGAGTGGAGTCACGTTTTCCAAGGGTTGATTTTTACGAG
>DFHJ01000116.1:40216-42302 GCA_002372665.1 Anaerovibrio lipolyticus | reverse complement strand
TCTTCTTCAGCGTATCAACATTCCTCATCCATTGTTTGGCTTGACGGAATTTAAATGGCGCCTGTTAAAGGGAAGAATTATGACCCAGTTGGGAATAAACCAGCATTAAAATTTGCATATATAGACAAAAAAAGGTAAAATAACTTAAGACTTTATTTAAGGTGAGGAGGTTACCTAATATGAAGCACATTCAGACTGTAAATGAGCCTACTTTGCAGGCTACCAAGACTTCTGGCGGCTGTGGCGAGTGCCAGGCATCCTGCCAGTCCGCATGCAAGACTTCTTGTACTGTCGGCAATCAGGTTTGTGAAAGCAAGAAATAATTATTTAGTGAGAAGGGCTCCCCGGGAGGGAGCTTTTTTCTTGTGTTTTTAGGAGAGTACTGTTTTATTATGAATAATGAAATGAGCACAAAAATCCATAAATTCGTCCAGAACGGCATGTATATTCTGCTGGATGTGAATAGTGGTGCTGTCCATGTAATAGATAAAATGATTTATGATATCATGGATATTTTTAATGGCAAAAATGATAATGAGGTTATAAATAACCTTAAATCCCAGTATACGGAAAATGATTTGAAGGAAGCTTTGGATGAACTCCATATTCTTATGGACAAGAACCAGCTGTTTGCTCCCGATATTGATGTTCCGCCTACCTTTAAGGCCAAGGGCCTGGTTAAGTCCTTGTGCCTGATGACTGCCCATGACTGTAATATGCGCTGCAAATATTGCTTTGGTGATACCGGCGAGTACGGCGGTGAGCGTCAGCTCATGAACAACAAGGTGGGCCGTGCGGCCGTTGATTATATCATTGAACATAGCGGCCCTAGAAAACATTGTGAAATTGACTTCTTCGGCGGTGAACCTCTCATTAATATGCCTTTGGTGAAGGAGGTTACCGAGTATGTAAGAAAGCGTGAAAAGGAAACTGGCAAGGAATTCAAGCTGACCTTGACGACCAATGGTTTGGCCCTTAATGATGACAATATTAAGTGGCTCAATGATAATAATATCAGTCTGGTACTAAGCACCGATGGCCGTCGTGAGACCCATGACAATATGCGCCCTGACTGTGGCGGTCAGCCAACCTATGACAAGGTAATGAAGAATTTCAGGAAGTGTGTGGATTCCCGTAATGGCGAAAATTACTACATGCGTGGTACCTATACTGCAGAAAACCTTGATTTTACCAAGGATGTTGAGGCTATGGCGGATGCAGGCTTTGATATTTTGTCCATGGAGCCGGTGGTGCTGAAGGATTCTCCGTACGGTCTTACCGAGGAGATGCTTCCGGAGATTTTCGCTGAGTACGACAGACTTACTGATTTCTATTTGAAGCGTCATCGGGAAGGAAAGGGCTTCTTCTTCTTCCATTTCAACATGGATCTTTCCAATGGTCCATGTGTGGCCAAACGCCTGGCTGGCTGTGGTGCCGGTCACGAATACTATGCAGTGGCAGCCAACGGCGACCTTTATCCATGTCACCAGTTTGTGGGCCGCAACAAGTATAAATTGGGTAATGTATTTGACGACCTTGATGAGGGGGCTGAGGATATCACCAGATATTTCCGAGAATCCCATGTTATGAACAAGGAACGTTGTAAGACCTGTTGGGCAAAGTATTTCTGCTCAGGGGGCTGTCATGCCAATGCAGATCTGTTCCATGATGACATAAGAAAGCCTTATGAAGTGGGCTGTGAAATTCAGAAGAAGCGCCTTGAATGTGCCATCGCTGTACAGGCAGTTCTGTCCATGGAAAAGATAGGAAAAAAGGATTATAAGCCTGCCAGTGTTAATTGCTGATAAAGGTGCTTAAATTATTACTTTATAGTGATTGTAAGCTTACTTTAGTATGATACATATTATTTATGCTATAGTTATTGAAGCTTATGAATTTGCGTTGACAAGGTATCTTGAATTGGTGTAATATTAACTTACTTGAAAGATAAGGGACACTAGGATATATTGTTGTCATCTGTCTGCCGATTAGGTAGATGGGTGTCTTTTTCTGACGTGTTCTCAAATTATTTTATCTATATATTTTTAGGGGGTATTTTACAAATGGCAGTAAAAGTAGCTATTAA
>DFHJ01000116.1:35023-40116 GCA_002372665.1 Anaerovibrio lipolyticus | reverse complement strand
GCAGAGGGTTATGAGGTTGTTGCAATCAACGACTTGACCAGCCCTAAGATGCTGGCTCATCTTCTGAAGTACGATTCTTCCCAGGGTCGTTACAAGTACGCTGACAAGGTAACTGCTGGCGAGGATTCCATCACTGTTAACGGCAAAGAAATCAAGATCTATGCTTGCGCTAACGCAGCAGAGATTCCTTGGGGCAAGCATGATGTAGACGTTGTTCTGGAGTGCACTGGTTTCTACACTTCCAAGGAGAAGGCTTCTGCACATCTGACTGCAGGTGCTAAGAAGGTTGTTATTTCTGCTCCAGCAGGTAAGGACCTCCCTACTATCGTTTACAATGTAAACCACAAGGTACTCACCAAGGAAGATAAGGTTATTTCCGCAGCTTCCTGCACCACTAACTGCTTAGCTCCTATGGCTAAGGCTCTGAACGATTTGGCTCCAATCCAGTCCGGTATCATGGCTACCATTCATGCTTACACTGGTGACCAGATGACTCTTGATGGCCCACAGCGTAAGGGTGATCTCCGTCGTTCCCGTGCTGCAGCTGTTAACATCGTTCCTAACTCCACTGGTGCTGCAAAGGCTATTGGCCTTGTTATTCCTGAGCTGGACGGCAAGCTCATCGGTGCTGCACAGCGCGTTCCTACCCCTACTGGTTCCACTACTCTCCTCTACGCTGTAGTTAAGGGTAATGTAACTGTAGAGCAGGTTAACGAGGCTATGAAGAAGCAGGCTACTGAGTCCTTCGGTTACAACGAGGACGAGATCGTATCCAGCGATATCGTTGGTATGAGTTATGGTTCCCTCTTCGATGCTACCCAGACTATGGTTAGCAAGGTTGCAGACGGCCTGACTCAGGTTCAGGTTGTTTCCTGGTATGATAACGAGAACTCCTACACCAGCCAGATGGTTCGTACCATTAAGTACTTCGCTGAGTTAGGCTGATAACTCGTCATCAAAAAACAATAGTTTAAAAGATCCATTGAGGTCCGGCCTTTGTTTGGGCCGGACCTATTTTATTGACGGAGGTTTTTATTAATATGGGTATGAATAAGAAAACCATTAAAGATGTAGATCTTAAGGGTAAGAAGGTATTTTGCCGCGTAGATTATAACGTACCATTTGATGAGAATATGAATATCACCAACGATACTCGTATTCAGGCTACCAAGGAAACTGTTAAGTACATGCTGGAGCAGGGTGCAGCAGTTATTTTGGCTTGCCACATTGGCCGTCCTACCGAGGCTCGTGAGGACAAGTTCTCCACTAAGCACATTGTTAAGCGCGTATCTGAGGTTATGGGCGTAGATGTTAAGTGGGTTTCTGACTGTGTCGGTCCTGAGGCTGAGAAGGCTGCAGCTGACCTTAAGCCAGGCGAGATTCTCCTCTTAGAGAACCTCCGTTATCACAAGGAAGAGAAGAAGAACGATCCTGCCTTTGCAAAGCAGCTTGCTTCTTTGGCTGATATTGCTGTAAATGATGCTTTCGGTGTTTCCCACCGTGCTCATGCAGCCAACGTGGGTATTGCCCAGTATCTTGAGTCCGTTGCAGGCTTCCTCATGGAAAAGGAAATTAAGTTCATTGGCCAGACTCTTGAGGCTCCAAAGCGTCCATTCGTTGCTATCATCGGTGGTGCTAAGGTTTCTGACAAGATCGGCGTTATCTCCAACATGATTGACAAGGTTGATACCATCATCATTGGTGGCGGTATGGCTCACACCTTCGATGCAGCACAGGGCCTGCCAATTGGTAACTCTATCTGCGAGAAGGATAAGTTTGAGGAGGCACTTGCACAGCTTAAAAAGGCTAAGGAGAAGGGCGTTAAGGTTGTTCTTCCTGTAGACCTTACTATTGCTGATGATTTCTCTGCTACTGCCAATACCAAGATTGTGGATGTTGACAAGGTTCCAGAGGGCTGGGAAGCTCTCGATTCCGGTCCAAAGACCTGCGATGAGTATGTAAAAGCTCTTGATGGTGCAAAAACTGTTGTTTGGAATGGCCCAATGGGTGTATTTGAGTTCGATGCATTTGCAAAGGGTACCCTGGCTGTTGCTGAGGCTGTTGCCAAGGCTACTGAGAATGGTGCGACCTCCATCGTTGGTGGCGGTGACTCCATTGCAGCTCTGAAGAAGACTGGCCTTTCTGACAAGATTTCCCACATTTCCACAGGTGGCGGTGCTACTCTCGAGTTCTTGGAGGGTAAGGAGCTGCCAGGTATCGCAGCTATCGCAGACAAGTAAAATGCTAGTCTTTGAACATGCCTTCCCCTTTGGGGAAGGTGCCCCGCAGGGGCGGATGAGGTATTCATTTTATAGTTTTGTGGCTATATTGTAACGTTTTTTTTAAAATATATAGATAATTTGAGGAGGATATAATTATTATGGCACGTAGACCTATTATTGCTGGTAACTGGAAGATGAACAACACTATCGCTGAGGGCGTTAAGCTGGTAAAGGAGCTGGCTCCATTGGTAGCTGACGTTGAGGCTGTAGATGTAGTAGCTTGCCCAACTGCAACTGCTCTGGCTGCTGTAGCTGATGCTTGCAAGGGGACCAAGATTCATGTTGGTGCACAGAATGTTCATTGGGAGCCAAAAGGTGCTTTCACTGGTGAAATCTCCACTGGTATGCTGAAGGAAATCGGCGTGGAGTACGTTATACTTGGTCATTCCGAGCGTCGTGACTACTTTGGTGAAACTGACGAGGGCGTTAACAAGCGTGCTCGCGCTGCTTATGCTGCTGGTATTACTCCTATCATCTGCTGCGGTGAGTCCCTGGAAATCCGTGAGGCTGGTACTTACATCGATCATGTTGTAAAACAGATTAAGGCTGCTCTTGATGGCTTCTCCGCTGACGAGGTTGCCAAGCTGGTTATCGCTTATGAGCCAATCTGGGCTATCGGTACCGGCAAGACTGCTACCTTCGAGCAGGCTGAGGAAGTTTGCAAGGCTATCCGTGAGGCTGTAGCTGAGGTATTTGGTCAGAGTGCTGCTGATGCTATCCGCATTCAGTATGGCGGTTCTGTAAAGCCTGCTACTATTAAGGATCTCATGGCTCAGCCAAACGTTGACGGTGCTTTGGTTGGTGGTGCTTCCCTGAAGGCTGCTGACTTCTCCGCAATTGTAAAGTTCTAATTTAGAGGTTGATAAAATAATGGCAAAATTAAAAAATGCACCTGTTGCATTGATTATCATGGATGGCTATGGAAACGGCAAAACCTGTGATCCAAACAATGCTATCCAGATAGCTAAGACTCCTGTTATTGATAGTCTCAGACAGAATTTCCCATCCACCCATATTCAGGCCTCCGGCGAGTTTGTTGGTCTCCCTAATGGACAGATGGGTAACTCTGAGGTCGGTCATACCAACATCGGTGCCGGTCGTATTATTTATCAGGCACTGACCCGTATCACCAAGGCTATCAAGGATGGTGATTTTTTCAAGAATGAGGCTCTGGTAAGTGTGGCTGACCAGGCTAAGGCCAATGGCGGCGCTCTCCACCTCATGGGTCTCGTTTCCCCAGGCGGTGTACACAGCCATAGTGAACATCTCTATGGTCTCTTACAGTTCGCTAAGAACCAGGGCTTTAAGGATGTATATGTTCATGCATTCCTTGATGGCCGTGATGTTGATCCTTCCTCCGCAGCTGAATATGTTGCAGAGCTGGAGTCTAAGATTGCTGAAATCGGTTGTGGTAAGATTGCTTCCCTGTCCGGTCGTTATTATGCAATGGACCGTGACAACCGCTGGGATCGTGTACAGAAGGCTTATGAGGCCATTGCTTTGGGTAAGGGCGTTGCTGCTGATGATGCAGTGGCAGGCGTTAAGGCATCTTATGCAAATGAGGTAACTGATGAGTTCGTAGTTCCTGCTGTTGTAGGTGACTATAAGGGAATGAAGGATGGAGATGGTGTTGTATTCTTCAATTTCCGTCCTGACCGTGCCCGTGAGCTGACTCACGCATTTACTGATGTTGAGTTTAGCGGTTTTGAGCGCAAGGCTCTGAAGCTCTCCTTTGCTACCATGACTCAGTACGAGGAAGGCCTTAATGTAAAGGTTGCATATCCGCCTGAATCCATCACCAATACCCTTGGTGAGGTTATTTCCAAGAATGGTATGACCCAGCTGCGTATTGCAGAAACTGAGAAGTATGCCCACGTAACCTTCTTCTTCAACGGTGGTGTTGAGGAGCCTTATAAGGGTGAGGACCGTATTCTGGTTCCTTCTCCAAAGGTTGCAACTTATGATTTGCAGCCTGAAATGAGTGCTATTGAGGTTACTGACAAGGTTGTGGAGGCTATTAAGTCCGGCAAGTATGATTTCATCATTTTGAATTATGCCAACGGCGATATGGTTGGCCACACCGGCGTTATTGAGGCAGCT
Source organism: Anaerovibrio lipolyticus (assembly GCA_002372665.1). Taxonomy (GTDB): domain Bacteria; phylum Bacillota; class Negativicutes; order Selenomonadales; family Selenomonadaceae; genus Anaerovibrio; species Anaerovibrio lipolyticus_C. The sequence continues at coordinate 35,734 of DFHJ01000116.1, read as the reverse complement.
GTAAAGGCTGTTGAGACTGTTGATACCTGCGTCGGCCGCTTTGTTGAGGCTATTCGCGAGGTTGGTGGTGAGGTATGCATCACTGCTGACCACGGTAATGCAGATCAGATGGTTGATCCTGAGACTGGTGCACCTTTCACCGCTCATACAACCAACCCTGTACCATTCATCGTTGTATCTGACCGTGTAGGCTGGATTGCCAGCGATGGTGCTCTCTGTGATATTGCTCCAACACTGCTGACCTTGGCAGGCATGGAGATTCCTGCAGAGATGACTGGTACTCCAATGGTTAAGCTGAAGTAATACAGCTACCATTTAGATGTGTTTGAAGGTGTATAGTGGCCCGGACCTGGCTTTAGGGCCACTTGGCACTGAGTATTATATTATTAGCGAAGAGAGGAATACAAAATGATTTATTATGATAAGCATGTTGAAGACATGACTTGCATTGCAAAAGAAGTAAACCATGGTCCAGCTCCAATTCCTGAAGAGGGCAAATGGGTACAGTCTAAGGAAATTAAGGATATCAGCGGTCTGACTCACGGCATCGGCTGGTGTGCTCCTCAGCAGGGCGGCTGCAAGCTGACTCTGAATGTTAAGGATGGTATCATCGAAGAGGCTCTCATTGAGACCATCGGTTGCTCTGGTATGACTCATTCCGCAGCTATGGCTGCTGAGATTCTCCCAGGCAAGACTATTCTGGAAGCTCTC
>DFHJ01000116.1:31818-34917 GCA_002372665.1 Anaerovibrio lipolyticus | reverse complement strand
GAGCTGTTCCTGCAGATCGTTTATGGCCGTACTCAGACTGCATTCTCTGATAATGGTTTGCCAGTTGGCGCAGGTCTGGATGACCTTGGTAAGGGTCTCCGCAGCCAGGTAGGTACTCTGTACTCCACCAAGCTGAAGGGTCCTCGTTACCTCGAATTAGCTGAAGGTTATGTTACCAAAATGGCAGTTGACAGTGAAGACCGCGTAATCGGTTATGAAGTTGTTCACCTTGGTAAGGCTATGGAAGCTATTGCCAATGGCATGGATGCCAATGAAGCAATCAAGAAGAACACCTCCACTAAGGGCCGTTACGCAGATGCTGCCCGTTACATCGATCCTCGTAAGGAATAATTTGAGATAACGAACAGGAAGGACTGAAAATAAAATGGCATTATTTGAAGGCTATGAGCGCCGTATTGACGGTATTAATGAAGTTTGCAAGAAATATGGTATTGCTTCCATTGAAGCTGCTGCTGATATTTGTAAGGAAAAGGGCTTTGACCCAGCTGCTATCGTAACTGATTTGCAGCCAATCTGCTTCGAGAACGCTAAGTGGGCTTACACTCTTGGTGCTGCTATCGCTATCAAGAAGGGTGTGAAGACTGCTGCTGATGCTGCAAGAGCTATCGGCGAGGGTATTCAGGCATTCTGCGTACCTGGTTCCGTTGCTGACCATCGTAAGGTAGGTCTTGGCCATGGTAATCTGGCTGCTATGCTCCTCACTGAGGATGCAGAGTGCTTCGCATTCCTGGCTGGTCACGAATCCTTTGCTGCTGCTGAGGGTGCTATCGGTATTGCTCAGACTGCAAACAAGGTTCGTAAGCACCCTCTCCGTGTAATCCTGAATGGTCTTGGTAAGGATGCTGCTCAGATTATCTCCCGTATCAATGGCTTCACCTATGTTCAGACTCAGTATGACTACAAGACTGGCAAGGTTAACGTTGTTAAGGAGGTTAAGTATTCTGACGGACCTCGTGCAGCTGTTAAGTGCTATGGTGCTGATTCCGTTCCAGAGGGTGTTGCTATCATGCATCTGGAAAAGGTTGATATCTCCATCACCGGTAACTCCACTAACCCTACCCGTTTCCAGCATCCAGTAGCTGGTACCTACAAGAAGGAGTGCACCGAGCAGGGTAAGAAGTACTTCTCCGTTGCTTCCGGTGGCGGTACTGGCCGTACTCTGCATCCAGATAACATGGCTGCAGGTCCTGCTTCCTATGGTATGACCGATACTCTCGGCCGTATGCATTCCGATGCACAGTTCGCTGGTTCTTCTTCTGTACCTGCTCATGTTGACATGATGGGCCTCATTGGTGCTGGTAACAACCCAATGGTTGGTATGTCTGTTGCAGTTGCAGTTGCTGTTGCTGAGGCAATGAACAAGTAAGATTTGCTTACATAAATAAAATTTGGGCTTCCGCTTTGCGGAGGCCCTTTTTGTATTTTATAATAAGCATAAAAGGTATATGCCATGTATATTTTGGTATCAAAAAAGCCCAAGGCACAAAGCCTTGAGCTGAATTTTTAATGGTGACGCGTAGGGGATTCGAACCCCTGAAGCCGCCGTGAGAGGGCGGAGTCTTAACCACTTGACCAACGCGCCGTTGACAAGGAATATAATACCTCTTTTGAAGGAACTTGTCAAATAATTTTTTAAAAGTTTTTGAGCGTTATTTTCTGCTTGTGGAATTAGCCCTGAACCTTGGTAAGACCAAGCTTTAAACGCTTCATGGATTCTTCACGGCCTAAAAGATAGAGCAGCTCAGTTACGCCACCTGGCGTAACCTTCTGGCCGGAAAGAGCAATTCTGGCAGGCCACATAAAGGTGCCCATCTTGATACCGCTTTCAGCAACACCCGGCTGCAGTACGTCATCAATACCCTCAGGAGTCCAGGTCTGTACCTTTTCAAGAATCTCAATAACTATAGGAAGGATTTCAGCGGCCTTCTCCGGAGTTACCTTGTTGCGCTTATTGTTAAACAGCTCATTGTCATAATCCGGCAAATCCTTGAAGAAACCAATCTGCTCCGGAATTTCATTGAAACGGCTAACTCTGGTTTTCAGGAGAGAAGCAAGGTAGGTCCACTTATCACCTAAGGATTCTGCAATAATACCACCAAAGGCACTGGACTTCTTGGCAAAGTCATCATCACTCATGGTCTTGAAATATTCGCCGTTTACCCAGTCCAGCTTGTTGTAGTCGAATACAGCTGGGGATTTGCTGAGACCATCCAAAGAGAAGCGTTCAATCAGCTCATCCATGGTGAATATTTCCTGTTCGGATTTAGGAGACCAGCCCAAAAGTGCCACATAGTTGGTAATTGCCTCCGGGAGATATCCCATATCCACCAGCTGGCTAAAGCCAGTAGCACCGTGACGTTTTGAGAGCTTGGAAATGGAGCCGTCCTCATTTTTGCCCATTACTGGAGGAAGGTGAATGAATACAGGTGGCTCCCAGCCCAGGTATTGATACAGGAGAACATGCTTCGGAGTGGAAGTAATGAACTCAGTGCCACGGAAAACATGACTGATGTCCATAAGATGGTCATCAATAACATTGGCAAAATTATATGTAGGCATACCGTCACGCTTCAGTATGACCTGGTCCTCCAAAGTGTCGCAGGCGATGGTAATATTTCCATGAACCACATCGTGGAAGGTAACCTCACCGGTAAGAGGCATCTTTTGACGGATAACATAAGGTCTGCCCTCGGCCAGATACTGCTCAATAACAGACTGCTCCAAATCGCGGCAGGCACGATTGTAACCGCCGAAGCTCTTGGCCTCGCCAGCTTCCTGAGCGGCATGCTGCTCCTCGCTGCAATCATTGCAGAAGCAACGATAAGCATGGCCCTTTTCAATAAGCTCCTCTGCATACTTCTTGTAAATATCCAGACGCTGGCTCTGGATGTATGGACCGCAGTCACCACCAATATCAGGACCTTCATTAGGGATGATGTTGGCGGCCTTTAAGGTATTCTGAATGAATTCCACTGCATCAGCCACATAACGCTTCTGGTCAGTGTCCTCGATGCGAAGCAGAAAATCACCATTCTGGGACTTGGAAAAAAGATAACCATATAGTGCGGTACGAAGATT
>DFHJ01000116.1:23212-31754 GCA_002372665.1 Anaerovibrio lipolyticus | reverse complement strand
CCGATATGCATATAGCCGGTTGGGCTTGGAGCAAAGCGGGTACGAACGCGATTTGACAAAATAATTCCTCCTAAAAAAAGAGATTGCTGGTGAGCAATCTGTTAAATACACTAAGTGCTGCTGGCACGGACAAGGCCCAAACTCACGGCCCTTGTCAAGTGAGCACCACTAGGCTCAAGCGGTACTTCGTTTGCTTTCACCAAGTGCTGCTGGCACGGACACCAGCATGGCAGAGAGGGTGGGATTCGAACCCACGGAGGCTATTAACCTCACTTGATTTCGAGTCAAGCACCTTCGACCACTCGGACACCTCTCCATAGAATTAAATTATATAGATGAATCCATCTGCATAACAGAGATATTATACACTAAAATGCGTTCAAAATAAAGTAAAAAGGGGCTTAGATAAGCCCCAAAGTCTTTCCAAGAAAAATCCAGCCGAAAATAGTGATGCAGGACAGCCCCGAAGTCATTATTATGCAGTTGCCTGCCAGCTCATAATCACTGTCCATTTGCTGGGCCATGGTGAAGCCTACCACAGCACATGGTGCCGCAAAGACAGTCATAAGAGATACCAGCTCAATATTCCGGTATCCCAGCCATACAGCTATAGGCAAAATGATGGCCGGAGCAATTACAAGTCTGCCCAAGGTACATAGCATGATAGCCAGATGGTTCCTTTTTACGCTGGAAATGGTAAAGGATGCTCCCAAAAGAATCAAAGCCAGCGGAGTGGTGGCACTGCCTATCTGAAATATGGGCTTTAAAACAGCATTGGGTATCACGATATGGCATAGATTAAAGATTATACCAACAACACAGCCCAATATCATAGGGTTGTGGGCTATCCCAAGAAGTACGGGCTTCAGCTTTATCTCATTGCCCCGAAAGGTTTCAAAAATGGTTACGGCCAAAATATTGTACAGGGGGATAACAACTGTAATAAGCATAGCGGTAATGGCGATATTATCATGACCATAAATATTGGCTGCCACCGGAATACCTATGATGATAAAATTGCTTCGGTAAATAGAATGAATCATGGCCCCACGCCGCTTATTATCAGTGACGAAATAACAAACAACAACGCTGGCTACTGCCACGGTAGCAAGAATAGCTATCAGGGTAAAAAGCAGCAGCTGAGGCTGAAAGGCAATACTGAAATCTGCCTGGTACATATTTTTAAATAAGAGGCAGAAAAAGAGAATCTTAAATACCAGCTTGTTCACATGGGCGATTTCATCCTTGGTGAGCAGCTGCATTTTTTTTGTCAGCAATCCGACACCTATCAGAATGGCTATGGGAAGGACTGCCTCCAGAGAGACTATAAAATTACTGTACATTAATTATCCCAGCTTTACTTCATAATTGCCCCACCAAAACCGGTAAGTGTGGCGAAGTAATCATCCAGAGTTTCAGCACGGCGAATCATTTCCACGCTGCCGTCTTCACGCAATAAAAGCTCTGCACTTCTCAGCTTGCCGTTGTAGTTAAAGCCCATGGAATGACCATGAGCACCTGTATCGTGAATAACGATACGATCACCCATATCAATCTTTGGCAGCTGACGGTCAATGGCGAACTTGTCATTGTTTTCGCACAGGGAACCGGTTACATCGTATACATGGTCCTTCGGGGCGTGTTCCTTGCCCACAACAGTAATATGGTGATAAGCACCGTAAAGGGCAGGACGCATGAGATTAGCCATGCAGGAATCAAGACCAATGTAATTTTTGTAGGTGTGCTTTTCATGGATAGCTGTGGAAACCAGATAACCGTAAGGACCGGTAATGGCACGGCCGGATTCAAAGCAGATGGCACATTTGCCAAGTCCTGCCGGTACCATGATTTCCTCATAGAGCTTATGAATGGCCTCGCCTACTTCCTCCAAATTAACTTCCTCCTGTGAAGGCTCATAAGGGATGCCGATACCACCGCCAAGATTTACAAATTCCAGGGTGATACCCAGCTTTTCCTTGATTTCCTTGGCCAGATTGAACATGATGGAGGCTGTAAGGGCAAATCCTTCAGTCCTCAGTTCATTGGAGATAACCATACAGTGGAGTCCAAAGCGCTTTACACCACGGTCCTGGGCCATTTTATAGGCCTCAAGAATCTGCTCATGGGTAAGGCCGTACTTGGCTTCCATTGGTTTGCCGATAATATCGTTGCCGGCAATAAGATTACCAGGGTTGTAGCGGAAGGACATAATCTTTGGCATCCCCGCATGCTTTTCCAGATATTCAATGTGGGTAATGTCGTCAAGGTTGATTACAGCCCCCAGCTCAATAGCCTTCTGAAATTCATTTGCAGGGGTATCATTGGAGGTGAGCATTATTTTTTCACCGGTGATGCCAGCGGCCTCTGAAAGACAAAGCTCTGCCAGGGAGCTGCAGTCAGAGCCAGCACCTTCTTCTGCCAGAATCTGCATGAGTTTTGGATTTGGAGTGGCTTTTACAGCAAAATGCTCCCTGAATTCAGGAGCCCAGCTGAATGCTTTAAAAAGACGGCGGATGTTTGCCCTGATAGCCTTTTCATCATAGATATGAAATGGTGTAGGGTACTTTGCAATAATTTCTTCCAGGCGCTGCTGGGAAATTGGGAAAACCTTTTCCTTCATAAACAAGCCCTCCATACTTTAATTTGGTAGTTATAGCTAATTGATAAGCACTATTAATTACATAGATAGTATAAATTGTCATAGATAATATGTCAATTATATATTTTTTGTTATAGTAATATTCTTTAATGTGGGTTTTGTGGTATATATTGAAAGTATGGTAAAATATTATGATAGACATGTTCATCATTGCAGTAAGTTTGGAAGGAGATGAATTTATGAACCGGCTCTTTATGATTTTTCGTCTGATACGCAAAGACATTGTTGTAATGCTCTTTGCCCTTATAAATCGTCGCACACCAAAGTTTTTTCGTCTGGCCATATTGGCGGCTATTTTATATTTCGTCAGCCCAGTGGACATTGTTCCTGATGCCATTCCCGCTGCTGGCCTGGTGGATGATGCAGTAGTTGTGCCGGCTATATTGGCGGGGCTGCGCCAGCTGTTGCCTCCGGAAGTACTGGAGGATTGTGAGCACAGTGCCGGTCATTATGGAAAGTTCCTGCCCGTGGTTGTGGTGATAGCTACAATATTACTGCTTTTGTGGACTTTCCTGGTGGTATATGGAATATACAAGTTAATTTTTGCGTGATTAAAAAATAAAAACAGATTTTATTCGAGAGGTTTTTTACAGTGCGTTTATATATAGCAGAGAAGCCCAGTATGGGTGCTGAAATTGCCAAATGTCTTCCAGGGCCGATGCGTCGTGGGGATGGCTTTATTGAAACCCAGGGGGGTATTGTTACCTGGGGCTTTGGTCATATTTTAAGGCAGGCTGAGCCCCAGGAGTATGATGAAAAATATAAAAGCTGGCGGGCAGAGGATCTGCCAATCGTTCCGAAGGAATGGAAATTGTTGGTGGATGCTTCCTGTGCCAAGCAGTTTAATATTATAAAGGGGCTTATAGATAGGGCTGATGAAATAGTTCACGCAGGTGACCCTGATCGGGAGGGACAGCTGTTAATAGATGAAGTGTTGGATTTTGTGGGCAACACCAAGCCGGTGAGACGAATTCTTCTCAATGCCCTTGATGAAAAGAGCATTAAGGAAGCCAACAGCTCCCTTAGAGAAAACAGTGAGTTTTTCAATCTTAAGCAGTCAGCTCTGGCCAGAGCACGGGCAGACTGGCTTATTGGCATGAATTTATCCAGAGCCTATACTCTGGCGGCCCAGAGGGCAGGCCATAGACGTCTTGTACTTCCAGTAGGACGGGTTAAGACACCTACCCTTGCTCTGGTGGTACGAAGGGAACGGGAAATAGAAAACTTTAAACCAGTGGACTACTACACTATAAAGGGTAAGTTTCACCATGAAAATGGAGATTTTTACGCCACCTGGAAGCCAAAGGACATTCAGGCTGGTCTGGATTCTGAGGGGAGACTGGTGGACAAGGCCGTGGCGGATGCCAAGCTGGCGGAATTCCTCGAAGCCCCAACAGATGGTGTTATATCTGCCTACTCCAAGAGCAAAAAACAGGAGCAGCAGCGACTGCCATTTTCCCTGTCCTCACTCCAGGTGTTGGCTGGAAAACGCTTTGGTTATGATCCACAGCAGGTATTGGATACAGCCCAGAAGCTATATGAGCGGAAGCTCACCACATATCCGCGTTCTGACTGTGAGTATTTACCAACCAACCAGTTCAAGGATAATGGGGCTATTTTAAAGCATTTGCAAAATTTCGGTGATGAACAGCTGGCCAAGTGGGCGGCTGCAGCGGATGGCTCAATCAGGAGCCGTGCCTGGAATGACAAGAAAATCTCTGCCCATCACGCTATTATTCCTACCCGTGTACCAGCCGGGGCGGAGAAGCTGACCCAAATGGAGCGAAATATATATTTTTTGGTGGCTCAGGCATATATTGCTCAGTTCTATCCTGTGCATACATATAACCAGACAAAAATCGAGATTGATTACAAGGATGAGCTTTTTACAGCCAGTGGCAGAGTAGAACTGGATTTGGGCTGGAAGGCTCTTTATACCTCCCAGACAAAGGATAAGCATGAAGAAAATGGTGATAACGGAGATAATAGCGAGGAGGATGACAGTGCTTCCCTGCCTATGATGAAGAAAAAGGATGGGGTAGCTTACCTTGAAGGTGAAATGAGCCAGAAGGCCACCAAGCCTCCAATGAGATTTACTACATCCACTCTGTTGGCGGCCATGAAGGATATTCATAAATTCGTAAAGGACCCCGAGTCCAAGAAGAAGCTGAAGGATGTGTATGGCATCGGTACAGAGGCTACCAGGGCAACTATTATTGATGATCTTATCCGCCGTAGGTTTATGAACCAGACCGGAAGGAAAAAATATCTTCAGCCTACCCAGTCAGCCTATATGCTCATTGATGCTATGCCGGAGGAACTGTCATATCCGGATTTTACAGCCATTTGGGAGGATAAATTGCATTCCATGGCTGATGGTGACGGCTCATTAAATGATTTCATTGATAATCAGGTGAAATTTACCACAGAGCTCTGTAAAAAGGCCTATGGAGCCAGGTTACAGGTGGCCTCTACCACAGAAAACGGTGTGGCTGCCAATGTTTGTCCTCGGTGTAAAAGCGGCGTTTTAGTGAAACGCCACGGAAAAAATGGTGATTTTTGGGGCTGCTCTGCCTTTCCTAAGTGCCGTATGACCTGTGACGACAAGGATGGCAAACCGGATTTGGAGGGTGCAAAATCCCGTAATCAGCGCCGCAGCTTTGGCGGGGGCTCCACTTTCTCAGGTGGTCAGAGCAAAGTTGTCACGGCAGCGGCAAGTATTGACGAAAGCCCTTTTGGTAATCCGTATATCAGTGAGGAGGAAATGGCTGCCTTTAATCAGGAATTTCAGCTAATGGATTCCTTTACGGCTTCTTCCTCCAGTGGCTACAATGAAACAATACCTTCCTTTGGTAATCCACGCAACAATGGCAATCAGGGCGGTTGGAGCAAGGATGAGCCAAAGGCTTCGGCGGCACCTATGGAGCATTTAAGTTCAGAAGATAAAAAGGCTGATTCCAAATATCTCTGTCCGAAGTGCCGGGAGGGCAGTTTGCGGCGCATCAAGGGGCGTAACGGAAATTTCTGGGGATGCAGCAATTATCCACGTTGTACAGCCACCTTTGATGACGAAAAAAATATGCCTGTTTTCAATTAACATAGGAGGAACTTTTCTTGGATATAACAGAGGTTATAATTAAACTTATAATCATAGTAATTTTGGTCGCCTTGAATGGATTTTTTGTGGCGGCGGAATTTGCCATTGTTAAAATGCGAATGTCCCGCTTAAACTCCATGATAGAGGCGGGTAACCGTCGGGCGGTTTACGCCAAGCCTTTGGTGGAGCATGTGGATGTTTCCCTCTCCGTAACCCAGCTGGGTATCACCTTGGCCTCACTGGGCCTTGGACTTTTGGGGGAGCCTACCATCAGTCATGTGTTGAAGCCGGTATTTGAAATTATTGGACTCGGTGGAGCATTGTCCACCACCATATCCTTTATTATTGCCTTTTCACTGGTAACGGCTGCCACCATTATAATTGGTGAGCTGATTCCAAAAAATGTGGCAATTCAGCAGGTGGAAAGGGTAATGCTGGCAGTGGCCATTCCCCTCATGTTCTTCCAGAAAATTATGTATCCATCTGTATGGGTGCTGAACAAGGTTGCTGTGTTTGTGGCCGGCATTTTCGGCGTTGATATATCCAATAACGGTGATGAAGTGGCCCATACGGAAGATGAAATCAGACGCCTTATGGAGGAAAGCCATAAGCAGGGCTACATAGATAAAACAGAGCTGGATTTTGTGGACAACGTATTTGATTTTGCAGACCGCAATGTCCGTGAAATTATGATTCCCCGCACTGATATGGTATGCCTTTATTTGGAGGACAGCTTTGAGGAGAATATCAAGGTGGCCATGGAGGAGCACCTTACCCGCTATCCGGTGTGCGGTGAGGACAAGGATGATATTGTGGGATTCTTGCATATTAAGGATTTGATGCAATCTTTATACAAACGTCGTCGTCCTATTTTGAGAAAGCTGCTGCGCCGTACATTGGTGGTGCCGGAAACCATGAAAATCAGTATGCTTTTGAAAATGATGCAGAAGCAGCGTTCCCAGCTGGCCATTGTGGTGGATGAATACGGCGGCACTGCAGGCATGGTTACCATCGAGGATGTTATTGAGGAAATCGTGGGTGAAATTCAGGATGAATTTGACCAGGAACGCCCTTCCATTGAAAAGCGTTCTGACCTTATTTACTCCATTGATGCCATGCTGTTATTGGAGGAGGTAAGTGATATTTTCGAAATGGAAATTGAGGCGGATAACATTGATACTATTGGAGGCTGGCTCTATAACAATGTTCAGTCGCCTCCTATGATTGGTATGAAGGCATCCTGTGACTGCGTGGATTTCTTTGTGGAAGAAATTGATAATTTGCGTATTACCAGAATATTGCTTCAGTTGAAGAAGCCGTTGGTGGAGGACCATCCGGAAATCACCGCCGAGGAGGAAATATAACTTGGTATTGACAGTGGAGGACCTGGGCAAGAGCTACGGCGAAAAAGTCTTGTTCAGTCATGTAAATCTTAACGTAAATGAAAATGATAAAATCGGTATAGTAGGTGTAAATGGTACGGGTAAATCTACATTTTTGAAGACAGTGGCGGGGAAGCTTACAGCGGATACAGGTAATATGGTGACTATGAGAAACCTTCGTATCAGCTTTTTGGAGCAGTCCAAGGAATTTGACATGGAGAATACTGTGTTAATGGAGGTTTTCAAGGATGATAGCCCCCTAATGATAGCCCTTAGGGATTATGAGGCAGCTCTCGCCAGGACTGAGGCTGGGGACGTTTCCTCGGAGGTACAGCAGGCACTGGTTAATGCCTCTGCCAAAATAGACAGCGTTAATGGCTGGAGTATGGAAAGTGAAGCCAAGACCATTTTGAATCATTTGGGCATTCAGGATTTTGATGCCAGGGTGGGTAGCTTATCCTCAGGCCAGCAAAAGCGTATGGCACTGGCGACGGCCCTTATTCAGCCCTGCGATTTGCTGATTTTGGATGAGCCCACCAACCATTTGGACAGTGAAACCATAGGGTGGCTGGAGGAATATCTTGCCCGCTGGAAGGGCTCACTTTTGACAGTAACCCATGACCGTTATTTTCTTGACAGGGTTACCAATGGAATACTGGAATTTGACAAGGGACGAACCTATAGCTATGATGGCAACTATTCCCAATTTTTGGAATTAAAGGCAGCCCGTATTGAGCAGGAGGAAGCGGGGGAGCGCAAGCGTCAGAATTTCCTTCGCAATGAGCTGGCATGGATACGTCGTGGAGCCCAGGCCCGCAGTACAAAGCAAAAGGCCCGTATTCAGCGTTATGAGCAGGTGAGAGACCAGAAGGTAGACCTTACCCGCAATCAGGTGGAAATAGGTCTGGCAGGCAGCCGTCTGGGGAGAAAGATAATTGAGCTGGCAAACGTCACCTATGAATGGGAAGGGAAAACCTATATCAATGATTTTACCTATACTGTCCTAAGAAATGACAGAATTGGTATTTTAGGTGGCAATGGTACGGGAAAATCCACCCTTCTTAACATAATTGCGGGGCGACTTCAGCCGACAAAGGGTGTAGTGGATATTGGGCAGACCGTTAAACTGGGGTATTTTGCCCAAACTAATGTGGAAATGGACGGGAGGCTCAGGGCTAAGGAATACATTCAGGAGGCGGCCCATTATATTACCATGGCCGACGGCACCAAGCTGTCAGCAGGCCAGCTGATGGAAAAATTTCTATTTCCTCCAGATCTTCAATGGACGGAAATTTCCCGCCTGTCAGGAGGGGAAAAACGCCGTCTGTACCTTTTGCGTATTTTAATGGAGGAGCCAAATGTACTGCTTTTGGATGAGCCTACCAATGATTTGGATTTGGACAC
>DFHJ01000116.1:0-23089 GCA_002372665.1 Anaerovibrio lipolyticus | reverse complement strand
ACTGATCGCATGGCTCAAAAGGTCTTTGTATTTGATGATGATGCCCATGTTCAGATTTTCATGGGCGGCTATTCCGATTACAAGGCAAAGGCTGATGCAGAGCAGGCGGAAAAAATACAGCTTCAGCGTCAGGCGGAAAGGGCCAAGGCCGTATCAGAGCCGGCAACCGAAAGGGCAAAGCCGAAAAGCAAAAGCAGGGGTCTTAGCTATAATGAGGCCAAGGAATATGCCGAAATAGAGGCTGTTATTGCCAGCAAGGAAAGTGAGCTTAAGGTAGTGGAAATGCAGATGTCCATGAACGGCTCGGATTATGATATGCTGCGGGAGCTTACTGTGGAACAGGAGCGGCTTGCCGCCGAGCTTGACAGGCTCATGGATCGCTGGGCGTACCTGGAGGAAAAGGCTCAGGAGTCATAAAATAAGGATTTCAACTTCAATATGGATTTTTATCTTTAAAACAAGGAGTTTTTTGTAATGAAATTTACTATGGCACATAGCAGTATTGCAGTTAAGGACGTGGAGCGTTCCGTGGATTTTTATAAAAAGGCTGTGGGACTTAAGGTGAGGAACGTGAAGGATTTGCCACATATTAATCTCACTTACATGGTGGATGAGGAGGAGTCCGGTTATGAATTGGAAATTACTCTGAAAAAGGACCATGAGGGGGATTATAATTTAGGTGAAAATCCTGTTCATCTGGCCTTCTGGGTGGATGATTACAAGGGAGCCTTGGCAATGCATAAAGAGATGGGCTGCGTATTGAGAGTGGTGGAGCCGGCGGGTATTCATTTTATCGAGGACCCGGACGGCTATGTAACGGAAATAATGCCAAATCCTTAACCTTCCCCTGGAGGGGAAAGGTAAAAGGCAGGTGGCAGGCCACTGGCGCAATTAGTATTAAGCCTTCCCCTGGAGGGGAAGGTGTCTGCGAAGCAGACGGATGAGGTGTTTAAAAAGTTTTTAGGGGGATGCAGGGTGGCTTTTAATGAGGTTTTATACAAGGAAATAATGGAGGAGCTGGATATCGGTAAGGAATATATTACTGATGTGGCCAGGGCCTTTCGCTGGGATTTGGAGCAGGGACTTAAGAAAAGCGAATATTCTTCCCTGCCAATGCTGCCTTCCTTTATTGGTTTGCCTGATGGCAATGAAAGGGGAGAATATCTGGCTGTGGATTTTGGGGGCACCAATGTGCGGGCTTCCGTTGTACGTCTTATGGGAAACAGTACCTTCGAAGTTTTGCGCCGGGTTGAGAAGCCTCTGGTAGCTGCTGGATATAATTTAATCAACAGCTCCGCCTCTTCTGGGGAGCTATTTGATTTTTTGGCTGAAACAGTGGGAGAAGCTGTTGAAGGGGATACGGAAAAGGCATACTTTTTGGGGCATACCTTTTCCTTTGGTACGGAGCAAAAGAATATTAATCGTGCAAGGCTCATAAAATGGGCCAAGGAATTTGCCGTACCGGGAGTTGAAGGAGAAGATATCAATGATTTGCTGGAACAGGCCCTAATCCGTAAAGGATTTAGCAATATAAAGCCTGTGGCTATTCTCAATGACACCGTGGCAGTGCTTTTGGCATCGGCCTATACCTATCCTGATACCCGTATAGGCTCCATTTACGCTACTGGATATAATACTTGCTATATGGAGGTTATGCCAGCTGTGGGAAGACCGGCCTGTATTATTAATATGGAGTCCGGGGCCTTTTCCAAGATGATTCCAAGTAAATGGGATTTGGAACTGGATAGGGCTTCTGAGCAGCCTGGGCGGCAGCGTTTGGAGAAAATGGTATCGGGAAAATATATTGGGGAGCTGTTCAGCAGACTTACAAAAGAACTGTTGGATTTATCCACAAAGCCAAGCTTTTCCACTGTGGATATGTCAGCCATAATGGAAGACAGGTCTGTGGCGGCTAAAATATTGATTGATATCTTGGGTAATGTGGCTGAAGATGAAGAAATTATTGAAAAGCTACGTAATCTGGCTAAGGCCATTACCATCCGTTCTGCCAGAATTGTGGCTGCTTCCTGGGCCGGTACTCTGTGGCATATAGCCGGAAGCGGTAGGGTGGAACCGCAGCATATAGCCGTGGATGGTTCCTTGTTTCAGCACATGCCTTATGTTCAGGAGAATGTGAGGCGTGCCCTTTATGAAATACTGGGGGATGAAGCGGGAGGCTTGGCTCCTGTTCTTGTGAAGGATGGCTCCAGTATCGGTGCTGCCATTGCCGCAGCCGTTGCAACCTGTCGTTAATAGTGATAAGCTATTATACGAGTATTACTTTTTACCTGTGTGATTTGGTACAAAAATTATGGATAAAGCAAGCTTATTCGATGTTACTTGGGAGAGATAACATGAAGTTTTCCAATAAAATTGTGGTGGCGGTTATAGTTGGCCTAATGTCCTTTTCCGGGGTGGTCGTGGCAGAGGATATAAATACTGAGGCTATTGGTAACGCTATTGGCAATATAACCAGCGAAATAGAGACTGCAAAAGAGATTCAGAGTGAGCCTCTGGATAAAGTAAGAATTAATTGGGAAACCATTCCGGGAGCAGTCAGCTATCGCCTGGTTATCCAAAATGGTGAATCTACCAGCAAGGATGCGGAGGTAAAGCATTTTAATCGTATACCGAATAATGGATACGAGCTGGATACTGCCAATATGTTTAAGGCCAAGGATTATTATTGGCGTGTGTGTCCATTGGATTATGACGGCAATGTCATGGGACCCTACAGTGCTCCGAAGCCCCTTATTGGTGAGGAGGTAAATCCGAAAGCTCCGCTGGCCACTACGGAGTTTGAGAAAATGGCATATTCTCCGCTGTATCCGGTGTTTTCCTGGATTCCTGTTGATGGCAGTGGTGGCTATGAAATCAGGGTCAGCCGTGAAAATAAATTTTCTCCTGGACGGTATGAAGTGGTTCGGGAAATGACCACCAAGAACAATGTTTACTACGAAGAAGGTGGCTACACCTGGCCAGGTCATTATATGTGGCAGGTCCGTTCACAGAACAAGGTGGGAGAGCCTAATACTGAGTGGTCTGAACCAAAATATTTTGATGTGGAGCAGCATGTGAGGGTAGCGGCTCTGGGTGACAGTATTACCCATGGGGGTGGCGTATGTAATGTGCCTCCCGGTTATGCTATGTACAGCTGGGAATATTATTCTCAGGTGCCAATCAAAAATCTGGGCTGTAGCGGTGACAGTGTTCAGGTTATGGCCCAGCGCTTTGATCGTGATGTGATGCCATTTACCCCGGGAATGCTGATAATCATGGGGGGCGTGAATAACTTCCGTGCCGGTGAAGACGGCTGGGATACCATTGCCGCCATGGAACAGATATTGGCAGAATGTCAATACCACAATGTTATTCCTGTATTTGTAACTGCTACTCCTATAAATCCTGGCTTAATGTCAAAGGTACCTACCATTGAGCCGGCGGCCTGGAACTGGAAGGAACAGCAGCAGCTTCTCAATCAGTGGATAAAGAATCAGCCCTATCATGTGGATGTGACTCCGGCCCTCACTGATGCCAACGGAAATCTGAAAGCAGAGCTCACCACCGATGGCCTCCATCCGGATCATTTGGGTAAAAAGATAATTGGTGAAACCATCAGCAATTATTTGCTTACCACCTTCCCATCCTACAATTTAACAGAGAAATAAAAAAATAGCGAAATAAAAAAAGCTGTCTCACGAAAAAATGTGAGGCAGCCTTTTAGTTAAAGAAGAACCATCATAATGGAGCCTACAAACATGGCGATGCTCATGCCCTTCAGCAGATTGGACATAAACCAGTCCTGATTTCCTCGGGCCAGTTTTAAGACTACATGAAATTCATATACGAGGAATGAGGCCGTAAAAAAACATAGTGGCAAATCACCGTCGGAAAGACCAAAGAGAAATAAGACAAGAGAAAGGGCCATACCGGCTTTTTCACCATTGCTGAAGGTGGGCTCAACTTTATTGTTATTTTCCTCTATAGGTATTTTTGAACGCATTCCGGGCATATTAAACGGTCCTTTCAATCATCCAGGCGCCGCCTCCAATGAGACGGAGAATGGTATTATGACGGGATAGCAGTGTGGAACGGTGCCCTACACTGACCACAGACATCTCCGGCAATTGGGCTTTTAGTGTATCATAGGAATGAGCCTCCATATCCTCGTCCATGGCAGAGGTTGATTCATCAAGGAATACCATTTGTGGTTTAAAGAGCAATATACGGATAAAGGCGATGCGCTGCTGCTCACCCAATGACAGAATACGGCTCCAGTCGTCCACGTCGTCCAAACGGTTTGTTAAATCTGCCAGGCCAAAATCCTTAAGATATGCTCCCAGGTCTGTGGAGTCATTTTCGGGAACATTTTGTGGGTAATAAATGGCCTGACGCAGGGTACCCAATGGCAGATATGGACGCTGTGGCAGAAACATCAGACGCCAGTCATCCGGCCTTGCAATGGTTCCGCTGCCGTAAGGCCAAAGATTTGCCAGGGCTCTTAAAAGAGTGCTTTTGCCAGAGCCGGAGGGCCCGCTTATTAGGGCGTATTCACCAGGGGTAAATTCCAGATTAAGGCTTTCGATGATTTTTCTTCCTTCAGGAAGCAGTATATCAATATTGGAAAGGGTTACCTTGTTATCAGAATCATTTACCGTGGTGAATTTGGACTCCAGCTCGTCCACTTCGTCCATGTGGGCGGTAAAGTCACCAAGACGGCGGATAACCGCTGCATACTGGGCGATGGAATCGTAGGCTGTAACAAAGTAGCTTAGGGCATCCTGAACACGGCCAAAGGCACTGATGGTCTGCATTAGGCCGCCCAACTGCATTTCACCGGAAAAATATTTTGGTGCTGCCATAATAAGAGGATAAATAATGGCCAGCTGGGCATAGCCGTTAATGTAGAAGTTCAGCAGCTTGGTACGCTTCATAAGGCCCCAGAAGTTTTTAACCACCATTTTAAAGCGGTCACCAAAGCTGTTGAGCTCCGGGGATTCACCCCGATAAAAGGCTATGCTTTCACTGTTTTCCCGGACCCGTACCATATTAAAACGGAAATCCGCCTCGTAGCGTTGCTGGTCATAGTTCAGCTTTATCAGCTTGCGTCCGACTATATGGGCCAGCCAGGTACCCACAATGGAATACAGCAGGGATAACCAGACCATGTAGCCTGGAATGGAAATAGCAGTTTCCCCAAGGGAAAGCTCCAGGGAACCGGAAAGGCTCCACAACACAACGATAAAGGCTGCCAATATGGTGAGCTGTTTCAGAAAACCAAGTGAAAGGCTCAGGGTCAGGGTAATAAAGGAATTGATATCCTCGGAAATACGCTGGTCCGGGTTATCAATGTCTGACTTTAAAATCTGTAGCTTGTAGTAAACCTGATTTTTCATCCAGCTGCTCAAATAGTTGTTGGTCATCCATGTACGCCATTTTATTTGCAGCATTTGCTGGAGGTATATGGCATAAACGGCAGCTATTATATATATAAAAGCTATAAGGGAAAAGTGCCCCACCAGTGGCCAGAAGTTATCCATATCATAATTCTGCAGGGCATTATAAAAATCATTATTCCATTGATTAAGCATTACCAGAAGATAAACCTGGGCCAGATTCAGGATGATGATGACCGCCAGCATACCCCGTGCCCACCATCGTTCCTCAGATTTCCAATAAGAGCGCATCATACTCCAGATGCTTTTTGCAATATCTTTTTTTTTCATAAGGAGTCTCCTTTTTTATTAGCAATAACGCTAACATTATAGCAAACAATCAAAAAGTATTGAATGAAAACTGTGATATTTTGTCTCAGCCTCAGTTTGGTGTATAATATCTTAATAGATTTTACATTGTCTTAAATTCTGTTGAAGGGATTTATTATGTTATTGCCTATTCTAATTGCAGTTATAGTGCTGGCCCTTATGGTCCTGGTGCTGGAAAAAAATATTAAAAGCCGCATGGCATTTTATGCCTTTTGCGGTTCCCTGCTTTTGGCTCTTTCAATAGCGGGCTATGGATATTATACAAGTACAACCAACTCATATGAGGAGCTGGATGAGTCGGCTATCCGACATATTACGGCCCAGCAGCTGGCCTTTGGCGAGTGGTATACAACTTACAAGAAAAAGTTGGATGCCATTGATTATTGTTGGGTATCCTATCATCGTATAATGAAGGATTTTCAAAATGAGGATATTTCCCTGCGGGAGGCATATAACCGCCTTACTCAGCTGGAATCCAACGTGGTCAGTCTCCATAATGAGATTTATCAGATGGCACCGCCCATTAGCTTGGATGATGCCAACTATGATTTGACGTCATCCATTTTGAAAAAGACTAAGGCTTATTCTGATGGTCAGCTAAGGACAATACGGGCCACCAAGATGATGGCAGATCCGGAAAAAATGCCTACGGAACAGCATGATGTACAGATGGGTTATTTAAAGGATGCCATGCTTGTAAATTCTCCTGATATGCTCTTTACTGCCGGTGAGATTAATTCTCTCAGAAAAAATCTTACTATACCGGAGGTGAACTGATTGCAGCCATATAAGACCACCTCGGATTTTGGAACATCATATTATGAAATCCAAAAATCAAAATTTTACACATATACAGCTCATGTGGAGACGGAGGCAGCAGCCAGAGAATTTGTGCAAGGTATTAAGAAAAAGCATTTTGATGCCAGACATAATTGCTCCGCGTGGATTTTGGGCATTGACAGCAGCCAGCAAAAATCCAATGATGATGGGGAGCCGGGAGGAACTGCGGGAAATCCTATATTGGAAGCTATAAAACAGCATGGTCTCACCAATGTGGTGGTAGTGGTCACCCGTTATTTTGGCGGAATTAAGCTAGGAGCTGGCGGCCTTATCAGGGCCTATAATCATTCAGCCTCATTGGGATTGGAGGCCACACCGCAGGTAGAAGTAAAGCCCTTTTGCATGGTTTCGGCGGAGATGGATTATACTTTGCTGGGTACTGTGGAAAATTGGGTACGAACCAATAATCTTCGCTCCGGGGAAACGGAGTATACCGACAAGGTGACCGTGAAGCTGTTAATTGAGCCCGATGATGTAGAAAATATACAGTCATCATTGGTGGATTTAACTGCAGGCAGGTGTGATATCAATGTAGCCACTCCTGAATATTTGGCAATTCAGGTGAAAAAATAGTTTGACAGCATTATATATATCAAAATTCTATGAAAAAGATAGAAAAAAACGTTTATTTTTTCAACAAAATGACTTTTATGCAGGATTTTTTTTTTATGTGAAGAAATAGTTATAGTACAAATAATATATTTTTATTTTTATTAATGTAGTTTTTCAGGTAACGGCTACGTAGGGAACTATGTACAATGGCTGAGCCTGGAGCTGAGTCAAGCGCAGGAGTGAGTTTTATGAGTAAAACAACATGTGTGGCCATGATATTGGCAGGTGGTCAGGGAAGCCGCCTGGGGGCACTAACTAAAAAAATTGCCAAACCGGCAGTACCGTTTGGCGGTAAGTATCGTATCATTGATTTTCCCCTTTCAAATTGTGCCAATTCCGGCATAGACAAGGTCGGTGTGCTGACGCAATACCGCCCATTGGAGCTTCATAATTATCTGGGTACTGGTGATGCTTGGGACTTGGATAAGTCAGATGGTGGTGTGTTTATTCTGCCTCCTTATGCAAGGGACAAAGGGGCAGATTGGTACAAGGGTACGGCAGATGCCATCTATCAGAACCTGAATTTTATTGACATGGTAGACCCGGAATATGTGCTGGTGCTTTCCGGCGATCATATTTATACCATGGACTATGCCAAAATGCTGGCAGCCCACAGGGCCAACAAAGCCGATGCCACCATCGGCGTATTTGAGGTGCCTTGGGATGAAGCACCACGCTTTGGCATTATGAATACCGATGAAAAGGACGGCCGTATTGTAGAATTTGAGGAGAAACCAGCAAAACCAAAGAGCAATCTGGCTTCCATGGGTATTTATATTTTCAACCGGGATTTCTTGGATAAATACCTTAGAGAAGACGCTACTGACGATGACTCCTCCCACGATTTTGGCAAAAATATTATTCCTAAGATGTTGAATGATAAGGCCAGGATGTATTCCTATGCCTTTGAGGGTTACTGGAAGGATGTAGGAACTATTGAGAGTCTGTGGCAGGCCAATATGGATCTTCTGCAGGATGAACCTCCATTCTCGTTTACCAGTGCATGGACAATTTATTCCAACAATCCATCTTTGCCACCTCATTATTTGGGCAAGGAAGCCAAAGTCACCTGCTCTATGCTGAATGAAGGCTCCATGATTATGGGTGAAGTTGATCATTCGGTATTGTTCTCCGGCGTTAAAATTGGTAAGGGAGCCAAGGTTACAAATTCAGTAATCATGCCATTTACCGTTATCGAGGAAAATGCAGTGATTGACCATGCTATTGTGGCCCAAAACTGCGTAATTTCCGCCGGGGCTCACGTTGCTGGCTCAGAGGGGGCTATCGCCGTGGTTCCGGAGGGCGAAACCGTTACGGCAGAGCAGACAAGCATGGGACAGCAGGTAAGCTGAATTACGAAAACGAGAAATGGAGCTGATCATATTGGGTAATGTAATGGGGATTATAAGACTCGATGGTGCCAACAGTATGCTGAAGGAGCTTTGTGAACACCGTCCGGTGGCCGCACTTCCTATTGCCGGCCGCTATCGTATACTGGATTTTGCCGTGTCCAGTCTGGTAAACTCCGGTATTGGTCATGTTGGTGTTCTGGTATCAAAAAAGGCAAGACCTGTTTTTGACCATCTGCGCTCTGGTAAGGATTGGGATTTGGCACGTCATCGTGATGGCTTGGCTTATCTCCCTAATGACGGCGAAAATGGTAATACCAGTGCTCTCGCCGGACTTTATCAAAATATAGATTTCGTTATGCGCAGTTCAGCTGAGTACGTGTTCCTGGTACAGGCTGATACGGTATATAATATTGACTTTAGACATATTCTTCTGTTCCACCAGAATACCGGGGCAGATATCACCATGGTGTATTGCAAGGCCCGGGAGGATTTGCCAGGAGAGGCAGCTTCCATGCAGGTTGCTGAAAATGGCAAGGTGACTGACATCGCCAAGCGTATGACCTCCACCAAGGGGTCCAACGACTTCATGGGTATCTACCTCATGCGAAAGGATACTTTGGTGAAGCTGGTTACCTCTACCTTCGAACGTGGAGGCAACAGTATGCTGGTGGATGGTATTATACGTCATATGGATGATTTCAGCATTTATGGCTACGAGCACAAGGGCTTTTCCACCAGAATAAATTCCACTATGGCCTACTTTAACGCCAACAAGGCCATATTAAATCCTGATATTTGGAATGAGCTCTTTATGAGTGAACATCCTATCCACACCAAGACAAAGGATGCGGCTCCGGTGCAGTACAAGAATACTGCAAAGGTTACCAATTCCCTCATCGGCAATGGCTGTGAGATTTATGGTGAGGTTGAGGACAGTATCCTCTTTAGAGGAGTACGGGTGGCTGAAGGCGTAAAGATTAAGGATTGCATTATTATGGAGCAGTGCCAGATAGAGCAGTATGCAATGCTCAGGGATGTAATCTGCGACAAGAATGTTGTCGTTTCTGAGGATCAGTGGTTAAAAGGTGCTGAGAATTATCCTTTGATTATTGCTAAGAGCACTGTTATTTAATAATTGATTCAGGCCGCTGATGATAAGGGTTATCCTATCGTCAGGGGCCTGTTTGGCTTTTTTAAATTGTATGGGAGTGATTATATGGCATTTATTGAAAGAGATATTGACGAAATCAAGGATGAATTGAAGGAACGTTTTATACTTACATCCAAGATACTGTATGGGCGTGAGCTTTCAGAGCTTTCCCAGCATGAGGTGTATAACGCTGTTGCAGCAGTGGTAAAGCAGTACACCACCGAAAATTGGATTAAGACCAACAAACAGTATGCTATTAACGATAATAAGCAGATTTATTATTTTTCCATTGAGTTCCTGCTGGGTAGACTTCTCAATACCAATTTGATTAATCTTGATTTGAAGAATGCCCTGAAAGTCGTATTGAAGGAGCTGAATATTAAGCTGGACGACATCTACAACGAGGAGCCTGATGCAGGCCTGGGTAATGGCGGCCTTGGCAGACTGGCAGCGTGTTTCATTGATTCTATGGCTTCTCTGTCGTTGCCGGCCCATGGCTGTGGCCTTCGCTATCAGTATGGCCTTTTTGAACAGAAAATAATCAATGGAACCCAGATTGAGATTCCGGATAACTGGCTTCGCGATGGTTACGCCTGGGAATTCAGAAAGCCTAACAAGGCTGTAAATGTCCGTATTGGTGGTCATGCCTATATGAAGGAAGTTCCTGGCGAGGAAAATTTACAGCTGGTGTATGAAGGCTATACTGATATTATGGCTGTTCCGTATGATGTGCCTGTTATCGGTTACAAGAATACCACCGTTAATACTCTGCGCCTCTGGAACGCAGAGGTTAATATGGACTTTTCAGACTATGGCACATTGACTCAGGAGGAGATAAACCAGCGTCAGGAGTATCGTCGTTGGGTAAACCGTATTACTGAGTACCTCTATCCTGACGATAGACTTTCCGATGGTAAGAAACTCCGTTTGCTGCAGGAGTATTTCTTTGTGTCTGCCGGTGTACAGAGTATTATCCGTCACTTTATGCGGACCCACGACAATGTTTATGATCTTTCTGACAAGATTGGTATTCATATTAATGATACCCATCCAGCCACCGCTGTACCGGAAATGATGCGTATTTTGGTGGATGAATATGGACTTGAGTGGGAAGATGCATGGGATATTACCACCCAGACCTGTGCATATACCAACCACACCATTTTGCCGGAAGCACTGGAGAAATGGGATGTGGGGCTCTTTAAGGAGATGCTGCCTCGTATATACATGATAGTGGAGGAAATTAACCGTCGCTTCCTGGAGGTTATTCGCAAGAAATATCCAGGTGACGAGGAGCTTGTTCGTGAGCTGTCCATCATTGAAAATGGTCAGGTTCACATGGCCCGTTTGGCAGTGGTTGGCTCTTACAGCGTTAATGGCGTGGCCAAAATTCATTCAGATATCTTAAAGACCAGTACCTTGAAATATTTCTATAAGGTATTCCCTAGAAAATTCAATAATAAGACCAATGGTATCACCCATCGTCGTTGGCTTATCAGTGCAAACAATGATTTGGCACATCTCATAGATGATAAGCTGACCCGTGAGTGGCGCCAAAATATTAAGCTTTTAAAGAAAATTAATAATTATGTGGATGATCCTGATTTCCTGAAGGCTATCAAGAAGGTAAAGAGGGCAAGAAAACGGGATTTGGCAAAGTATGTATTGTCCCATAACAAGGTTCGTGTAAAGATTGATTCCATCTTTGACATTCAGGTTAAGCGAATTCACTCCTACAAGCGTCAGCTTATGAATATAATGCATATTATGTATCAG
Source organism: Anaerovibrio lipolyticus (assembly GCA_002372665.1). Classification (GTDB taxonomy): domain Bacteria; phylum Bacillota; class Negativicutes; order Selenomonadales; family Selenomonadaceae; genus Anaerovibrio; species Anaerovibrio lipolyticus_C. Next base: position 11,594 of record DFHJ01000116.1, on the reverse strand, counting down.
TATAACCGCTTGAAGAATGACCCTGATTACGATATGCCTGTACCGGTGGTATACTTCTTCGGTGGCAAGGCTGCGCCTGGTTACTACACAGCCAAGGAGACAATCCGTCTTATCAATGCAGTGGCTGACAAGATTAATAATGATGAGAGTATTAACGGTAAGATTAAGGTAATATTCCTGGAGAACTTCGGAGTGTCCTTGGGTGAGATGGTATATCCGGCAGCTGATGTCAGTGAGCAGATTTCCACAGCCTCCAAGGAAGCATCCGGTACAGGCAACATGAAATTTATGATGAATGGTGCCATAACTCTGGGAACCATGGACGGTGCCAATGTAGAAATTCATGAGCAGGTGGGCGACGATAATTGCGTAATCTTCGGGCTAAGAGCTGATGAGGTTATTTCCTACTATGAAAATGGAAATTATAACGCGTGGGATGAATACAATACCAATGAAAATGTCCGCACTGTTATGAATCAGCTTACTGATGGTACCTATGGTAATTTCCAGACATTATTTGATTATCTGATTAACAGTAATGATGAGTTCTTCATCATGAAGGACTTTAACGCATATATTGAAGCTCATGAGGAAATCGTCCGTCGTTATCAGGATCAGGATGCATGGCTAAGATCCTCTGCTGTCAATATTGCAAATTCTGGTATTTTCTCCTCAGACCGTACCATTACTGAGTATGCTGAGGATATTTGGGATATTGAGCCTGTAGAGATTAAGTAAGAGGGGATATACATGGAGACATCTGAGTTAAGCGAGTATGATTTGTTCTTGTTCCATCAGGGGACTAATTACCGTGCCTATGAAATGTTAGGTGCCCATATAATGGAGCAGAACGGTAAAAAAGGTGTACGATTTACAGTTTGGGCACCTCATGCCAAGGAAGTTTCAGTTGTGGGTGATTTCAATAACTGGGACACAAGAGTAAATAAAATGTCCAAACTGGGGGATGGGGAGATATGGAATCTCTTTATCCCCGATGTCGGGCCTGGTACTGTGTACAAATATGCTATTTTGCCACAGCATGAGGGACCACATATTATGAAGGCTGATCCCTATGGCTTTTTTGCCGAGAAAAAGCCTGAGACTGCTTCTATTGTTTATGAATTGGGAAACTACAAATGGAAGGACAGCAAGTGGGCTAAATTCAAGGAGGACCACCCTTCCTACACCCGTCCAATGCTCACCTATGAGGTTCATCTAGGTTCCTGGAGACGTACTCCTGATGGGGAGTATCTTTCCTATATGGATATGGCTGACCAGCTGGTGGACTATGTAAAGAGCATGAACTACACCCATATTGAATTGATGCCGCTTTGCGAGCATCCGTTTGACGGTTCATGGGGGTATCAGGCTACAGGATATTATGCCGTTACCAGTCGTTATGGCACTCCTGATGAGTTCCGTTATCTGGTGGATAAGGCTCATCAGGCTGGTATCGGCATCATTATGGACTGGGTTCCTGGCCATTTCTGTAAGGACGATCAGGGACTGCGTGATTTTGACGGTCAGAATTTGTATGAATCCGACAATATACAGCGTGCTGATAATGCAGGCTGGGGTACTGTAAACTTTGACTATGGCCGTACTGAGGTACAGAGCTTTTTGATTTCCAATGCCATGTTCTGGATGGATCAGTATCATATTGATGGTTTGCGCATTGATGCTGTGGCAAACATGCTGTATCTAAATTACGGTCGTCAGGATGGCGACTGGGTGCCTAATAAATTTGGCGGCGATGGTAATCTGGAGGCCATTGATTTTCTGCACAAGCTAAATGAGGCAGTATTCAAGAATTACCCTCAGGCATTGATGATTGCTGAGGAATCCACCTCATGGCCAAATATTTCCAAGCCGGTTTACATGGGGGGCATGGGCTTTAATTATAAGTGGAATATGGGCTGGATGAATGATATTCTGCGCTATATCAGCCTGGATCCTATTTACCGTAAGTGGCATCATGACAAGCTGACCTTTTCTCTGATGTATGCTTTCAGTGAAAACTTTGTGTTGCCGTTGTCACATGACGAAGTGGTTCATGGCAAGTGTTCACTTATAAGTAAAATGCCAGGTGATTATTGGCAGAAATTTGCTGGTCTCCGCGCCTTCTTCGGCTATTGGATGGCTCATCCCGGAAAGAAGCTGCTCTTTATGGGAGGAGAGTTCGGTCAGTTTATTGAATGGAACTTTGATGACAGTCTCGATTGGCATCTGGTGGAGCAGTATGAAAAGCATACCCAGATGTTGGAGTATTCAAGAGCCCTTAATAAATTCTACGTTGACCATAAGGCATTCTGGGAGGTGGATTTTGACTGGAGAGGCTTTGAGTGGATTGATTGTGACAATGCTGATGACAGTTTGGTATCATTTATTCGTAAGGCTGAGGATGGCTCTTTCATTATTGCCATTTCCAACTTTACTCCGGAGGTGCGCCATGGCTATCGCTTCGGCGTTCCTGCAGCCGGCGTTTATCGGGAAATATTCAATAGTGATGCAGAGGAATTTGGTGGTTCCAATGTACTGAATGATTATGATATTGTCTCCGAGGATATGGAATGGCAGGGAAAGGCAAATTCCATTCTGGTTACGGTGCCACCGTTGGCAACCATTTATTTGGAATTACAGTCCCCCAGTGACGATGGGGTGAAGAAAAAGACTACACCCAAAAAGACTGCAGTAAAGGCCAAAGCCACCGCAGCTAAGACCAGGGCAGCTGCAAAGGCTAAAAAAGAGGAGACAGACGCAGAAGAAATAACGGCTAATAAAAAAACCGCAATAAAGAAAGCGGCAACTACAAAAAAAACAACGACTACAAAGAAAACTGCCACGACAAAAAAGACTGCAACATCAAAAACAGCTGCAGCCAAAGCCGAGGAAGAAAAGGAAACCAAGCCTAAGACAACCCGGACCAGGAAAACCACGGTAAAGGCTAAAGAGGATGGGGAAAAGGAGGTAAAGCCAAGGACTACCCGGGGTAGAAAGCCAAAAGCTGAAACGACCCAGGAAGCTGAAGCCAAGCCTAAGACCCGTACCCGAAAGACCACAACTGCAAAGGCTAAAGAAGAAAAGGTTTCAAAGGCCACTGCAAAAAAGGAAGAAGTAAGTGAAAAGCCTAAGAAAACAACGAGGGGTCGAAAAAAGGCCGAGTAATAGAGAGAGGTGCAAGTTATGAAAGTTTTGTATGTAGTTTCTGAAGCAGTTCCTTTTATTAAGACTGGCGGATTGGCTGATGTGGCCGGTTCTTTGCCAAAATACCTCAAGGCTGAAGGCATTGATGCCAGAGTTATTTTACCTAAGTACAGCTCCATTTCTGAGGAATATCGCAACGCGATGGAGCATGTGGGTGATATTACAGTACCAGTATCCTGGCGCGAAAAGTATGCCGGGGTGGACAAGCTGGAATATGAGGGGGTTACCTATTATTTTGTAGATAACCAGGAGTATTTCTATCGGGATGGCCTTTATGGCTACTTTGATGATGCTGAGAGATTTTCCTTTTTCTCCCGTGCTGTACTGAATTTATTGCCAGCCATGGATTTCTGGCCAGATGTCATCAACAGCAATGACTGGCACGCAGCACTTGTAAATGTGTTCCTGAAGCTGGAGCATCAGGGAGATAGCCGGTACGAAAATATTAAGACTGTATTCTCCATCCACAATCTTAAGTATCAGGGCGTTTTCGACAAGAATATTATGGGAGATGTACTGGGCCTTGATTGGCAATATTTCAATAACGGTGATTTGGAGTTCAATGATTGTGTGAACTTTATGAAGGGCGGTATTGTTTATGCGGATAAAATCAGTACCGTAAGCCGTACTTACGCTGAGGAAATTCAATATGAATTCTTTGGGGAACATCTGGATGGTCTGCTTCGTTCCCGTTCTGAGGATTTGCGGGGCATTATCAATGGCATCGATAATTCTGTATACGATCCGATGACTGACAAACATCTCTATGAGAATTTTGATATCCATTCCCTGGATAAGAAACTTACCAATAAGGAAAAACTTCAGGAACAGCTGGGGCTTCCTGTAAACCGCAACACTCCGATGTTGGCCATGGTTTCCCGTTTGGTGGAGAACAAGGGTATTGAGCTGATTATCAGAATTTTAGATGAGCTCCTGACCCATGAGGACTGCCAGTTCGTTATTTTGGGTACTGGCGATAAGGGTTATGAGGATTGGTTCCGGGAGCTTCAGTGGCGTTTCCCTACCAAAGTGTCCGTAAATATTTACTTCTCCAATGATTTGGCCCAGAAGATCTATGGTAGTGCGGACTTCTTCCTTATGCCATCTATTTTTGAACCATGTGGTATTGGCCAGATGATAGCTCTTCGCTATGGTACTGTACCAATTGTCCGTGAGACAGGTGGGCTCAAGGATACGGTAAGACAATTTAATAAGTATGATAATACTGGTAACGGATATACCTTTGCCAATATAAATGCCCATGATTTGATGTACTGCATTAAGCGTGCCCTTGCCGAATACGATAATATTCAGATTTGGAACATGCTACAGCATAATGCCATCAGATCTAATTTCGATTGGAAAAAGTCGGCAAGTGAATATATTGATATGTACAAGCAGCTTTTAGCCTAGTGCTTATGCTGTAAGGAGGTCATTATGTGGCTGCGCTATTAAACGTTATTCACGACTCGCAAAATGAATTTTACCGTTTCCCTGTTGGGGCGGCTGCCACTGAAAGTAAGGTGCGGCTGAGATTAAAGGTGGAAACCGACAAGGAGACAGAGGTCAGCGGTATAAAAATCCGTATATGGGAGGACCGTGTAGGTGAGACCCTTTATAGTATGGCCCGTATGGAGGATGGGGAATACTATGAGGGCTATGTTAATATGCCTAAAAAGGGAACCCTGCTTTGGTACTATTTCATAATAAGCGTTAATGGTCAGATTTGTTTTTACAGTAATAACGATGAGATGCTGGGGGGAGTGGGGCTTTTGACTGATTGCCCACATTCCTCTTACCAGATAACAGTGTATGATAAGGCATCCAAAACACCTGACTGGTTTAAGCACGCTGTAATGTATCAGATTTTTCCTGACCGGTTCTATCGTAAGGGAAACGAAATAGTTGAGAAACCAAATGCTCTCTACCATGCATCGTGGAAGGATAAACCGCGGTATTACAAGGATCCGGATAATGGGGAAATAATGGCCTATGATTTCTTTGGAGGAAATTTTGCCGGCATCATGGAAAAGCTTCCTTACTTGAAAGATTTAGGGATATCAGTGGTGTATCTCAACCCAATATTCGAATCTGCCAGCAACCATCATTATGATACCGGTAATTACATGAAAACCGACCCTATCCTGGGGACAAACGAGGAATTTGCCCAGCTTTGTGCCGAGGGCAAAAAAATGGGCATAAGGTTCATCCTGGATGGTGTGTTCAGTCATACCGGTGAAGACAGTATTTACTTCAACAAATATGGCAACTACGATTCGGTAGGTGCCTGTCAGAGTAAGGATTCACCTTATTACAGCTGGTACAGCTTTATTGATTATCCGGATAAATATGAGAGCTGGTGGGGCTTTACCAATCTCCCGAATGTGAGGGAGGAGACCCCTGCCTATATGGATTACATTATTCATAAAGAGGATAGTGTACTTCATTATTGGAATAAGCAGGGAATCAGCGGTTGGCGTCTGGATGTTATTGATGAGCTTCCGGAAAAATTTTCTCAAGCCTTCTATAAGGAGCTGAAAAATACCGATCCGGATTCGGTACTTATCGGTGAGGTGTGGGAGGATGCATCCAACAAGGTGGCCTACGGCGTGAACCGGCATTATCTTTGTGGCTATGAGATTGATTCTGCCATGAATTACCCTTTCCGCAGGATAGTGATGGACTTCCTTTTGGGGTATGTGGATGGCCATCAGATTTGCCGAAGGATAATGAGTCTTAAGGAGAATTATCCGGCACAGAACTTTTATGCAATGATGAACCTTCTGGGAAGCCATGATCGGGAGCGTATACTGACCATATTGGGTGAAGCACCTTCCTGTGAGGGCGTCCCGGAGAGAATTCAGGCAAAGTATAAGCTGGATGATGAAAGACTAAAGCTGGGTAAGAGCCGTCTGAAAATAGCTGCGGCATGGCAGATGACCTTCCCTGGAGTACCGTGTATATATTATGGCGATGAGATTGGTATGGAAGGCTATAAGGATCCTTTCTGCCGTCTTCCTTACGATTGGGATAATGGGGATGAGGACCTGCGCCAGTGGTACAAAAAGCTTATTCATCTCAGAAATGAAAATGTGGCCCTGCAGACAGGAAAATTCCTACCAATTTATTCCGATGGTGATATCTTCGGTTATGCAAGAGTTATTGATGATGGCAAGGATGTATTTGGCGAACCGGCGGAAAATGACGTTTTCATTGTTCTTATGAACCGTGGTAATGAAATGCGGACGGTCTATGTGGATGTTCGTGATCTGTGGGCCGGCAGCTTTATAAATGTCTTTGGTGATGGCAGGGAGCTCAACGTTATTCGTGAAGTTCTCCATGTTTCCATGAAGCCGTGCAGCGTCAAAATATATCGGTGTGTGAAGAATGAGGAACATCATATCAGGGAGTGCGGTGTGTTGATGCACCCGACCAGCTTCCCGTCAAAATATGGTGTGGGAGATTTTGGTGCCTCGGCGTATGAATTCGTGGATTTTTTGGCAGAGGCCAATCAGAAAATATGGCAGCTTTTGCCATTGACTCCTGTGGATGACTGCAATTCTCCGTATGCATCCCCATCAGCCTTTGCTGGCAACACTATGCTAATATCCATGGAAAAGCTGGTGGATATGGGGCTGCTCACTGATGAGGATATTAAGGTACCTGAAAAGGGAGCCACAAATAAAACGGATTATGAATTTGCCCGTCAAGTTAAAGGAAAGCTCCTGGCCAAGGCTGCGGATAATTTCTTTACCAAGGGTAATGCCGATGATATGGCCGTGTTTGAGGGCTTTTGCAGTCAGGAGGCCTATTGGCTTAATGATTATGCGTTATTTAAAGCTATTTCGAAGCAACAGCTGGAAGCTGGCTGGATAGAGTGGCCGGAGGACCTGAAAAAGCGGAGGCCTGAGGCTTTGGAAAAGGCTAGAAATGAGCTGGCTCAGGAAATCGGCAGAGAGTGCTTCTACCAATATTTGTTCTCCACGCAGTGGCAGGAGCTTAAGATTTATGCTAATGGAAAAGGTGTAAAGATTCTGGGAGATATGCCAATATTTGTATCTCAAAACAGTGCCGATGTGTGGGCTAACCAAAAACTCTTTAAGCTAGGTGAGGATGGCAGGCCACTGAAGGTAGCAGGAGTACCACCTGATTACTTCAGTAAGACTGGTCAGCTGTGGGGCAACCCGCAATACGACTGGGATGAAATGGCCAAGGATGGCTACCGTTGGTGGATAAGCCGTTTGGGCCGTATGCTTGAGCAGGTAAACATGGTTCGTATTGATCACTTCCGTGGTTTTGAGGCGTATTGGGAGATAGACGGTGATGCGGAAACCGCTATTGATGGTGAGTGGGTCAAGGGCCCGGGAATGGATTTCTTCGGGAAATTAAAGGATTCTTTGGGCGAACTGCCAATAGTGGCAGAGGATCTGGGGATTATCACCGATGAGGTTGAGATACTTCGTGAAAGATGCGGCTATCCAGGAATGAAGGTATTGCAGTTTGAACTCCATTTTAATGCCTTCCACAGAATTAATTTTGTGGAACCGGAAAATAGCCTGGTTTATACTGGTACCCACGATAATAACACAGTGGTGGGCTGGCTGGAAAATGATATAGATACTGAAACCAGAGCTGCAGTGGCAAAGCTTTTAGGTAAAGAAGGGGCAGACAGCCAAACACTCTGTCAGGCTTTGGTGGAACATGCTTACGCTTCCAGAGCCCGTACAGCCATCGTACCGGTGTGGGATATTTTGGCATTGGACGGCGATAACCGCATGAATTTGCCTGGAACCTCAGGAGGGAATTGGAGCTGGAGAGTGCTTCCAGGAGCCTTAACATCAGAAAAGGCCAAATGGTTGGCCGGTCTGGTGGAAAAATATAATCGGTAGTTATGTTCTAAAACTGTTGACAATATTGATATAGTATGTTAGTATAGCACTGTTGTGTGATGTTGTTGCATGACTCAAAAGTGCCGAAGTGGCGGAATTGGCAGACGCAGCAGACTCAAAATCTGCCGTATGCAAATACGTGCCGGTTCGAGTCCGGCCTTCGGCACCACAGTAAAATCAAGGCTTCCGAGATTTCGGAAGCCTTTTAAATTTTCTTTCAAAATAGGGGCGTACACCCGCTGTACACCCACAAAGATTTTTAGTTACAAAAATAAATGAGCCTGTCCCTATTTCATGGGTAAAAAATATAGAAAAGTGGGGAATGGAAGATAATACATTTTTAGTGTATAAAAATAAAAAATCGTGCAGCCAAAACCTAAATTTTAGGCATGGCCACACGATTTATTTTACGAGTGTTCCTTGCGGATTTCCAGTATCAGGGCATCCAGCTTGTCGCAGAACTTGTCCATGGTAGTCTGGAACCTTATCAGAAGATAAAAGGTAATGACTATTGGAAAGCCTACGGTGCTGACAGCCGATAAAATCTTTTCCTCCATAGGTTATCTCCTTTCTTTAAGAGAAAACCCCTCCGCCGCCAGCTGGGGACAGCGAAGGGGTAATCATAATGCGGGCCTTACTCAGCCAGCTGGGTGACAACGGTTTCCTTCAGATAAGCGTCATGTACGCCGGTAACATCAGCGTAAGCCTTCTGATGCCGACAGCTGTGTATGGGTTCTGCTTGCAGGTTCCATACTCTGCTGTTCGGGGCATCCACTTATAGTCGGGGTGTAAGCGGTGACTGCTTGCAGTGACCGCTTGTGAGCCTTCCCCTCTGGGGAAGGGGGACCGCTTCAGCGGTGGATGAGGTTGTAGTAGGCACTGGACAACACACGGTAAAAGGGTATGGCCCATCAGTCCCCACATTCGCGGGCTTAGGTCGAGCCCTGGGGAATGTGTACTTTAGGGCGAGGCGCAAATAAGGCCGCCAATGGAACGTGCCAAAGGGCCATACTCTTTCATTCGGACACTGCACTACGAGCAGGGCAGACGGGAAAGAGGGGTGGCTGGACGTATGGGAAGCCGCCCCGCTTTCACGGCTCACTTCCATCGGTGGCACCCGTAGGGAAAGCAAAGCCCCGCTTTCAGGAGTACGGAGGCCCATGATTGGGGCGAAGTCCTGAAAAGGGGGCTATGGGTGCGGGTGGCTTCCTTTTTTAAAAAAAAAGAAATGTATATATAGGAAGTGCCCTGGCTTTTATTTTGGCCAGGGCACATATTTTAATCTCCTGCCTGATTCATGGAGAGAGAAAACAGACAGGGGAAGGAGATGGGGGAAGGGATTAATTACAGAAAAATGGAAAATCCCCTGCCTGTTTTTGGAGGATAACAGGCAGGGGGGAGAATGAGAAGAAAGAAAAAATATTACATTTTTTGCGATTTTTCATGGTATATTTTTGATTTAATATTTTAAGTTTGGCTAAGTTTTGGCACCTTTCTGGGAATTTCTTTGGAATATTGATATTTAAACATACAATAATTATTTAAGTATAATTAATAGGTTATATCATCTATGCTAAAAGTATAATAGACAAAATATATTAAACAGTTATAATAGGCACTGTTGGAAATTTAGGTCTTTCGGGCCATAGGTGGTGAAATGTATGAGCAAGTTTAAAAATACGTTTTCTCTTTTGAATGCCCACTAGAATATTCTTTTTTAGGGGAAATAAAAGGATATGCAAGTGGGTGAGTTTTATGAATTTTTCAAGGAACCTTCAAAGGCTCCGATTAATTAAAAAGGAGAGTGCGGCGGATGTGGCAGCGGACCTGGGTATAAGTGAGGCGACTTATACTTCATGGGAGTCCGGGCAGGCAGAGCCGTGGGGAGAGCATTTTTACAATTTGGCACATCATTTTAAGGTGCCCATGGAAGTGTTGCTGGATGATAACTTTGATTATGAGTTATATCTGATGGTCCTGAAGGCGCGGGGCACACTTTAATAACAAAATATGGGAGATAAGGGTATAATAAATACAGATTCACCTAATCAGCAGCTTTCTTGTTGGATTCTTGTTGATAATGAGAAAAATTCTAACAAGAAAAATTGATAAAAGAGGATTTTTCAATCAAGATAAAAGTTATATGTTGGGCTGAAAACCGCGTGGAATCTGAGTTTGGGGGCTTGTTAGAATTTAATGAGAAAAAATATTTTCCAACAAGCTCCAACAAGAATTCTAACAAGAGGTACCTCCGCTATAGAAAAAGTAATGGCATATTTCTCAAAAGAAATGCGCATCCTTTATAGGGTGCGCTTTTTCAGTGGGGCCTATGCTCTTTTCTTCTCATATTTTCTCTCTTGGATTTTCTTCTGAACCTCTACAAGTTTAATGGCCCGTTCTGCTATAAAATGCTCCAGTGCCTGGGTGAAGGCAACGGAATTTACGGCAATATCATCTACACGGGCGCATGGGGCGGTCATGTCTGAGCGTTTATATCCCAGCATGGTGGTATGGCCATACCACTGATCAGAGCCAAGGAAGAAAATATATCTTTCATCCAGTATTTCAAACTGGCATTTAAGCCCGCCGTTTCCATCGTCCTCTGTTTCCAGCCGGGGCCTTTTCATCCGCCCCAAGGTTTCATAATCGAATATGCCAAGGGGGACATTCCCCAGCATAATATAGCGGGAGTGCAGCCAGCCGTTTCTTTTGTCGGCCTTTTCTTCAAGGCTTTGTTTGAAAATGTTTATACCGTTGGGGTCAGTCAGCAGATTGTAGAGGTTATGGAAATGTACCAGATACTTTTCCATATCCAGCGGTGTGTCGAAAATCTTTAAATTATGCATGGCTATAGCGTAATCTTTGGCCCGTGGGCGGTAGAGAACCATGATGATGACTCCTTTCTGTTATAATATAGAATGTCTGTTTGTTGTATGGATATTATAACAGAATTTATGTTTGGGTTTCAAGAGGCAGTGGCCTATACCTTATTTTTTTAGCCTAAAATGCAGGATAAAAGGGCCGTTTTGGCGAAAGGTATACCGTATATTTTAGAACATTAACCAGAAGGGGTATATATACATGAACACTGCATTACAGGCGGCAGCTGCCAAGGAATTTGCTGAAAAATGGAAGGGCAAGGGCTACGAAAAAGGGGAGTCCCAGAAGTTCTGGTTTGATTTATTAAAGAATGTATATGGTGTAGATAATCCTACAGATTTTATGGAGTGTGAGGTCCAGGTAATGCTGGAGCATACTTCTTTTATTGATGTCTATTTGCCAAGCACCAAGGTAATGATAGAGCAAAAGAGCATCGGCAAGGATTTATCCAAACCAATAAAGCAGTCTGACGGAACAATGCTTACCCCTATGCAACAGCTAAAGCGGTATGCAGCTGCTCTGGGTTATTACAAATATCCTCGCTGGGGTATCACTTGCAACTTTGAGGAATTCTATATTTATGATATGGCCAATCCTAACAGCGAGCCGGAAATCTTGAAG
>DFHJ01000022.1:26159-30948 GCA_002372665.1 Anaerovibrio lipolyticus | reverse complement strand
ATATATTCCTGTATGCTCCGATGGTGGTATCGTACACGACCATCACATGACCTTGGCTTTGGCTATGGGTGCTGACTTCATGATGCTGGGCAGATATTTCTCCCGCTTCGATGAAAGCCCTACTGACCGTATTAAGATTAATGGTACTTACTACAAGGAGTATTGGGGCGAGGGCTCCAATCGTGCCCGCAACTGGCAGCGTTATGATTTGGGTGGTGCCAAGAAGCTGTCCTTTGAGGAAGGCGTTGACTCCTATGTACCGTATGCTGGTTCTCTCCATGACAATGTGGGCGTAACCCTGAGCAAGATTCGCTCTACCATGTGCAACTGCGGTGCCCTTACTATTCCTGAGCTTCAGGAGAAGGCCCGTTTGACTCTGGTATCCTCTACTTCCATCGTAGAGGGCGGTTCCCACGATGTAATTTTGCGTGACCAGTTTACCCGGGCAAATGTATAATGTTAGTGCTAGGGTACATAATTTAAGAACATATATTAAAGGGGCTGCTTCGGCAGCCTCTTTTATTGTGGGAAAAAGCCGCTTGTTATTTCATAAAATTTTCAAAATATGATACTATTATTATTACAGTGGGGCAGTGGCTCCATGGTGGCCAAATAGATTATTTTTAGAGATAATTAACGAGGTGATATATATGCGGGTTTTACTGGCAGAGGATGATATGAAGCTGGGGAAGCTCACCCAGTATATGCTGGAGCAGGATGGTATCAATACCGAGTGGGTTACTACCGGTGATATGATATACGAATGTGCCATGTATGATGATTATGATGTGCTGATTTTGGACTGGATGATGCCAAAGGAAACTGGGGTGGATGCCTGCCGCAGACTTCGGGCTGAGGGATATCAGAAGGCAATATTGCTTCTTACTGCCCGTGATGCGGTGGAGGACAGGGTTACTGGCCTTGATGCAGGTGCTGATGATTATCTGGTAAAACCATTTGAGTTTTCTGAGCTTATGGCCCGTCTGCGTGCTCTTAGCCGACGCAGCAGCCAGAAGATTCAGCAGGATGTGGTGGAGCTGGGGGGCTTTACCCTGGATCGCACATCAAAGCTGCTTTTAAAGGGGGAGCAGGAGATACAGCTTTCCCCAAGAGAGTTCCAAATTTTTGACCTGCTGGTGCAGAATATTGGTATTGTTGTGCCACGGGAAATTATTTTGGACCGCATCTGGGGTATTGAGTCTGATGTGAGTTCAAATAACATTGATTCCTATGTAAAACTTATTCGTAAAAAGCTGGATACTGCTGATGGTAAGATTATGATAAGTACGATTAGAGGTGTTGGCTATAAACTGGAAACAAAATAGGCTAAAGTTTGGCGGCTTGTTTTCCCGCAGCCGCATGAGGCTCACCTTTGCCTATTCCCTGTTGATGTTTGGCTTGTTTATCATAATTATTTTTTTGGCTCATCAGACCATGGAATGGGCAGTAACCTCCGAGCAGGCCAGGGAGCTTTCTGAAACGGTACATGCAGTATCGGAAACGGAGTCCACAATGATTCGCAATGGCGTTTATGTGGGCAATGATGATCTGGGAAAACGGGAGAGAATGTTTTTTTATACCTACGACAAAAGCGGCAATCTGCAGAATTATTCCAGGGCACCGGAGCGTATAGAGGAAGATGTGCTTGAGGTAATAAAGCATGGAGAGGTGCCAACTGGTGAAGTGGCTGTATACGTTCAGCAGCAGGATGAGGATAAGCCAAAGGTGCTGATGATGACTGCTTGTGATGTACGTCTGGTTACCGGCGAAAAAATCGGTATGGTATATTTGGGAAAGGATGTGTCGGCCCTTTATAAAGGTATAAAAAAGGCTACATATTTTTATGGGGCTATTTCCTTTATTGCGCTTCTTACGGCTATTATGCTGGGACATGTCGTTTCCGGCAGGGTTGTGGCCAATATGCAGCAGGCTTATATAAGGCAGCGTCAGTTTGCAGCAGATGCTTCCCATGAGCTTAGGACCCCACTTAGTGTTATCATGGCGTCGGCGGACCTTCTTTCCAACGATAAGTCCATTCAGTCGCCATTTCTGCAACAGGTGGTTCAGGACATGAAGGATGAGGTTAAGAAGATGTCCAATCTGGTGGGCTCTCTTTTGCAGCTTGCCCGGTCGGATAATAACGCTGAATCTCTGGACATCAAGGAGTTTGACATTATCGCCATGATGGAACAGCTGGGGCGTAAAATGCAGCCATTGGCGGAAAAGAAGAGCATTACCCTTAATGTAAATGCCTCCGGTGAGGTTATGTACAGGGGGGACGAGCAGAAGATTCAGCAGCTGATGCTGATTTTGGTGGACAATGCCGTGAAGTACACCCCTGAAGGTGGAACTGTCACCTTATCCTATGATGGTAAAGGGCTGGGAAATTTAGGAGGTATTCATTTTTCCGTAAAGGATAATGGTATTGGTATATCTGCTGAGGACCTGGACAAGCTCTTTCAGCGCTTCTTCAGGGTTGATAAGGCCCGTTCACGTTCCATGGGGGGCAATGGTCTGGGACTTGCCATAGCCAAGACTATTGTTGATGCGCATCACGGTAATATCGACGTGGACAGTGAGCTGGGCAAGGGGACTGTTTTCAGGGTTACCCTTAAAAATTTGAAAATCCCCAAGAAAAATTGAATTATGATGTATAATTTGGAGCTGCTCTTTCTCATAATATGAGAGAGAACAGCTTTTTTGTCGTACTGCGATAAAGGTCAAAAAGTCTAAAATATTAATTGACTTTTTGACTTATTCGGCTATAATAGCCTTAGAAGACTAAATATCACTTTCGTGGAGAATGGAGGGAACAGAATATGGAACAGGAAAAATACACTCAGAGAGTTTTAAATACCTTACAGTCCGCCCAGCAGAATGCGGCACTTCGCTATCATCAGGAAATCACCTCATTGCATGTGCTTATGGCACTGGCTCAGGAGCCTGAGGGACTTCTTGGAACTATTTTCCAGGAGGCCGGTGTGGATACCAGAATGCTGCAGACCAGCGTTGAGGAACAGTTGAAGAAGATTCCTAGCGTCAAGGGACAGGACCGTCTGACCATGAGCATTGAGCTGGGACGGGTTATGGCCAAGGCTGAACAGCTGGCTGGCAAGATGGGAGATTCCTATATCAGCACAGAACATCTGCTGCTGGCCATCTGCGAGGATGGTGGGGACGAGGCCCGGGAGATTTGCAAGAGCTTCGGACTTACCAGCGGCAAGGTGAAGGATTCCATCAAGAAAAACAGAAAGCAGAATGTTAATTCCACTAACCCTGAGGAAAGCTATCAGGCACTGGAAAAATATGGTCGTGATTTGACTCAGGTGGCACGTCAGGGCAAGCTGGATCCTGTAATTGGCCGTGATGAGGAAATCCGTAGGACCATTGAGATTTTGTCCCGTCGTACCAAAAACAATCCAGTGCTTATCGGTGAACCAGGTGTTGGTAAAACCGCCATTGTGGAAGGCTTGGCCCGCCGTATTGTGGCAGGGGATGTACCTGAATCATTAAAGAGCAAGACCCTTTACTCACTGGATATGGGTGCCCTTATTGCCGGAGCCAAGTATCGTGGTGAGTTTGAGGAGCGTTTAAAGGCTGTACTTAATGAGGTAGTAAAATCTGACGGTCAGATACTTCTCTTTATTGATGAAGTCCATACAGTCGTTGGGGCAGGGGCCTCCGAGGGCTCCATGGATGCGGGAAATCTTTTGAAGCCAATGATGGCCCGTGGCGAGCTCAGATGTATTGGTGCTACCACATTAAATGAATACCGTAAATACATTGAAAAGGATACTGCCCTGGAGCGTCGCTTCCAGCCTGTTATGGTAGGGGAGCCAAGTGTGGAGGACACTATTTCCATTCTCCGTGGCTTGAAGGACCGCTATGAGGTTCATCATGGAGTAAGAATTCGTGATGCGGCTCTGGTTTCTGCGGCAGTTCTTTCAGACAGATACATTTCTGACCGTTTCCTGCCGGATAAGGCCATTGATTTGGTGGACGAGGCTGCGGCCAAGCTTCGTACTGAAATCGAGTCCATGCCTGCACCTCTCGATGAGGTTCGTCGTAAGATTTTACAGCTGGAAATTGAAGAACAGGCCCTTCAGAAGGAAACAGATGAGGCCGGCAAGGAAAAGCTGGCAGCTATTCAAAAGGAAAAAGCCCAGCTCCAGCAGGAGCAGGAGGCCTTACAGGAGGAATGGAATTCTGAGCATCAGGCCATTCTCCGTATACGTGGCATAAAGAAGGAAATGGATGCTGTCCGCAGTCAAATGGAAGCAGCAGAGCGTGACTACGATCTTAACCGCCTCTCTGAGCTGAAATACGGCAAACTGCCGGAGCTGGAAAAACAGCTTAAGGAGCAGGAGGAGGAGATGGCTGCCAAGGCCGGTGATGAACAGCTTCTGAAGGAAGAGGTCGGCGAGGAAGACATTGCCAAGGTTGTCAGCCGCTGGACCGGTATTCCTGTTACCAAGATGATGACAGGTGAAAGGGAAAAGCTGCTGCATCTGGAGGACAATCTCCATCAGCGGGTTATCGGTCAGGACGAGGCTGTAACGGTGGTAAGTGAGGCCATACTCCGTGCCCGTGCAGGTATCAAGGCACCGGACAGGCCTATTGGCTCCTTTATTTTCCTTGGTCCTACCGGAGTGGGCAAGACTGAGCTGGCCAAGACCCTGGCAGAATCTCTCTTTGATTCTGAGCGCAGCATGATTCGTATTGATATGAGTGAGTACATGGAGAAGCATTCTGTAGCCCGTCTTATCGGTGCGCCTCCGGGATATGTGGG
>DFHJ01000022.1:0-26108 GCA_002372665.1 Anaerovibrio lipolyticus | reverse complement strand
TCCGGGATATGTGGGCTACGAGGAAGGCGGCCAGCTTACAGAAGCGGTTCGCCGTCAGCCATACAGCGTAATCTTGCTGGATGAAATTGAAAAAGCCCATCGTGATGTATTTAATGTATTGCTGCAGATTTTGGATGATGGACGTCTCACTGATGGCAAGGGACGTGTGGTAAACTTCAAAAATACTGTAATAATTATGACCTCAAATCTGGGCTCCCATGAGATTCTTAATAAGGATTATGAGGAGGCTGAGGCGGCTGTAAAGGAAATTTTGAAGGATTATTTCCGTCCTGAGTTCCTGAACCGTGTGGATGATATTGTGGTATTCAAGGCTTTGGCAAAGGAGCAGGTAAGGGAGATTGCCGATTTGATGCTGAAGAACCTCAACGAGCGTGTGAGCAAGCAGGTTAAGATTACTCTCAGCTGGGATGATGAGGTATTGCAGTACCTTTCCGATGAGGGCTATGAACCAAACTTCGGTGCCCGTCCTCTCCGTCGTTTGTTGACCCGTGTAGTGGAAACAGAGCTTTCCAAGGCTATTATCAGAGGTGATGTGGCTGAAGGGGACAATGTAGCCATGACCATGCAGGAGGGCAAGATTGCCTTTAATAAGGCTTAAAAGAATCATTGTATTTGTGCTTCAGTGTACGCCGCCCAAATGGGCGGCTTTTTCTTTTGCTGTGTTAGAAAGGAATTGCAATAAGTATTTAATGTGATTAAATACTATAGTATAATAAAATAATTAGTTTAATTAAAAATTGTAGAGGATATATAGCCGAGTGGGTGAAAAATGGTTATTGAGAAAATTAAATCTGTTTGAGTGTATTACTTGGTGAAAATCAATTTAGAGGAAAACTGAGTTCTATGTAGAATTAGTCTCAGCGAATAATCATTGTATGGGGAGGAACTTTAATGGTTCAAAATGACCTGAAATTTTTTACAAATGAGCCGGAGCGTGATTTATATAGCCGGTTTTGCAATATTTTGAAGGGACATACCCAATTTTTTGATATATTGGTGGGCTACTTTCGCACCAGCGGTTTCTTCAAGCTATATCCAGCCATGCAGGACCTGGAGAAGATTCGTATATTGGTAGGGCTGAATGTAGATGCTAAAACTGTTCAAATCATAGAGCAGTCGAAGCAGGGCAATTTGTTTGGCGGCGTGACCATCAAGGAGGCAACTGAGAAGTTTTCAAAGGCCGTAGTTGATGAGTTTGCGGATGCAGAACCTTCCATGTCTATGGAGCAGGGTGTGCGTACCTTTATAGAATGGTTGAAATCTGGGAAAATCGAGATGCGTATGTACCCTGACGCGCCTATTCATGCCAAGGTCTATATATTGCGTAAAGACCCTGAGCACGTTCCGGACCAGTTCGGCAGTGTCATTACTGGTTCAAGTAACTTCTCTATGGCAGGATTGCAGAATAACCTTGAATTCAATGTAGAGCTAAAAGATAGCTATGATGTAAAGTTTGCCTTGGATAAGTTTGAAGAACTGTGGAAGCAGGGCGTTGACATTACCGAGGCTTATATATCAACCGTGGACGACAAGACATGGATGCGGGGAGATATTACGCCATATGAGATCTATCTCAAGACCATCTATGAATACTTCAAAGAGGAAATCAATACTGATAAAGAAGAACTGGCAGAGAATATTTTGCCGGATGGCTTTATGCGACTGCAATATCAGTTGGATGCTGTTATACAAGCAAAGCGGATATTAGAAGCTCATGACGGTGTATTCATATCAGATGTGGTAGGTCTTGGCAAGACATACATCTGCTCCATGTTGGCCAAAATTCTAAAAAAAGGACGTAAACTGGTGATTTGCCCGCCTGTGCTGGTTGATTACTGGAAAGAGGTGCTTTTAGAGTTCGATGTGGCCGCTGATGTTGTCTCTCTTGGAAAACTTGAGTCTGTTTTAGACAAGGCTGATAAGTATAAATATGTATTTGTAGATGAAGCGCACAGGTTCCGCAATTCAGGGACAGATGCTTTCGGCAGACTTCATGCCATTTGCTACGGCAAGCGAGTTGTGTTAATCTCCGCTACACCAATCAACAACTATACCAGCGACATAGAAAATCAGATATATCTTTTCCAGCCCAAGCACAATTCCAATATTGTTGGTGTGAAGAATTTGGAAGAATTTTTCCTGCAACTTCGCAAAAGCCAGAACGAGGCGAAAAAACAGGGAGGAGCTGCCTATCTTGCGCAGATAAGTGCTAACTCAGAAATTATCCGTGATAAGCTGCTCCGTCATATCATGATCCGCAGGACACGCAGCGAGGTAGCTAAATATTATGCCAAGGACATGGAACGGCAAGGATTAAAATTCCCTCGTTTGGATGCACCTGAAAAAATTATCTATGAATTTGATGAACTGACAGATGGCGTGTTTACGGAAACTATCAATGCCATCAAGGATTTCAATTATGCGCGTTATAAGCCTCTCACCTATCTAAAGACAGAAGCAGCGGAGCCGTATACCCAAATGATGGTAGCCCAGCAAAACATGGGTGGTTTCATGAAGGGGATATTGGTAAAACGTTTAGAGAGCAGTTTCTATGCCTTCAGACTGACATTAGGCAGGTTTGTAGCTTCTTACGAAAAATTTATTGATATGTTTGATAAGGGCGAGGTCTATATCAGCAAAAAAGTTAATGTCTATGACCTCATGGATAACGGTGATGATGAGTTGCTGCTTAGTTACATCGAGACGGAAGATGTAATGCACTTCAAAGCCAGTGACTTCCGCTCCAATTTCATCATAGATTTGAAGCGGGACTTGCAGAGGCTCTGCTATTTGCAAGAATTGTGGAAGTCTGTAAAGACCGACCCAAAGCTCATCGAGTTTGAAAAAGACTTGAAAAACGTGCCTGTTTTGGCCAGAGCAAAAAAGATTGTCTTTACGGAGTCCAAGGAGACTGCACAGTATCTTATGGAAAATCTGGACAAAATTTATGGTGAGCGCATCATTTCTTATTCAGGTGATAGCAGTGCTGCTCTGAAAAAGGAGATAGAGTACAGCTTTAATCCGAAGTACATGGATAAAAATCGGGATAAGTACGACATTCTTATTACTACTGATGTGCTGGCCGAAGGTATCAACCTCCATAGGTCTAATGTCATTATCAACTATGACCTGCCGTGGAATCCTACACGCATCATGCAGCGTGTAGGACGTATCAATCGTGTCGGTACAGCTTTTGACAAAATATATGTGTTCAACTTCTTTCCGACATCCCAAGCCAGCAAGCAGCTTCCGTTGACAGACCGTATTTTAGAGAAGCTTCAGGCTTTCCATGATACCTTGGGCGAAGATTACAAGTTTCTGTCCGAAGAAGAAAATCCCAGCCCGCAAAAGCTGTTCAAGGATTTGTCCCAGACGCTGGAGGAAGAAGAAGGAGCCAGCCCAGAGCTGGAGTATCTGGCTAAAATTCGTGAAATTCGTGACAATGACCTTACACTGTTTAACAAGATTAAAAGTTTGCCAAAGAAATCCAAGACGGGCAGGTTGAGCGATAAGGTTCAGCAAGAAGCAACACTTACCTTTATCCGTAAAGGGGCATTAAAGAGCTTCTTCTTGTCAGAGGACCATGATACTCATGAAATAAGCTTTATGGATGCTATGGAATATCTGGAATGTGAGTCGAATGAGAAAAAAATACCCGTGGGTAGTATCTACTATGACCAGTATAAAGCTAATAGCAAGTATTTTGATGAATCACTCACGGCGGAAGATGTTATCACCACCAAAAGAGCAGCCATCAGAGGTAATGACGCCACTATTGTTAAGGCATTAAAAGGGGCATTGGCTTCGGGAGAGCTCACTGATGACCAAGAGACGATAGCCGGGCGTATTATGCAAGCTATCGAAAATGGTGATATTCCAAAGAACACCACCAAGGAAATAGTTAAACAAATGAAAACAGCCAGCAATATAGTAGCAGCCTTCGCTATCATACGGGATAATATTGATGATACTTATCTATATGCGCGGAAGAATGTTGTGCGCCCCGAGGGGGATAAAGAGGTTATTCTCTCATGCTACATGAAGGAACAGGAGTAAATAATGACAGATAACAGCAAGAAAAAAGAGTTATTCTTACAAACGCTGACAAGAGCCTATAACCATCAGAAATATGTGCGTTTTTTGCAGGAATTATTAAACGATGTACAAATGGTGGCACCAACACGGTTCAACAAGGAGTACAGTAGCTTATCCGGGATAATTGCCGGACATTACCATATTGGCAGTTATAAAGGGGCTGACGGGAAGAAAATGGCTCTTTTTGCCGTACAACTGCAAAATAAAGGGAATGTAGAGAATGCTCGCAGCTCCCAGAGGGCATTTATAAAGACACTACTGGATAATTCCGGCTGTGATGGTGCGCTGGCAGCCTTTTTTACCATGGAAAAGGATGCCAATGGTCAAGAACACCCCAGCGATAAGTGGAGACTATCCCTTATTCGCATGGAATATGGCTTTGCCGATGGGAAGCTGAGCACGAAGGTTACCCCTGCCAAGCGTTACTCTTACCTTGTAGGTGAGGGAGAGCCCTGCCACACAGCTCAGGAGCGGCTCTATGGTATGTTTGTGCAGGATGAGGTTAATCCTGGCCTTGCTGAATTGGAAGAAGCCTTCAGCGTTGAGACTGTTACTAAACAGTTCTTCAACGACTACAAGGAGAAGTATCTGGCCGTCAAAGAGTATTTGGAAAATACCCCTGACTTTATGGCAGAGGCGGAGCGTTGCGGCTTCACTAGCGAGCAGTTTACCAAAAAACTCATGGGGCAGATTGTCTTTTTGTACTTTGTACAGAAAAAGGGTTGGCTGGGAGTATCGGTTTTTCCCGTACGCCTAACGGAAAAAGCGTATAAGAGTGCTCTGTTCCGCAATGCTAAAGCTCACAACATAGTGGAAAATGTATATTCTCAGCCTAATGGGGATGGTATTTCCTTTATCAATCGTGAGGCTTTATTTGCCCTGTCCGATGAGGAGGCCAAATTCCTGTCTACATTGGTCAAAGGAAAGTCATGGGGCGAGGGGCCGAAGAATTTTATGCGTGCCCTGTACGAATCCTGTGTGAAGCAAGGCCGGAACTATTTTGATGATTATTTGGAGCCGCTGTTTTATGAGGCTCTGAATGTTGACCGTGGGGAAAGTGGCTTCTATGCCCGCTTCCATTGCCGTGTGCCTTTCCTGAACGGTGGCCTGTTTGAGCAGCTGGATAATTATGACTGGGTAAACTCTGACTTCCATATTCCCAATTCAATGTTCTCTAATGTTGATGAGAAGGGCAAGGATGAGGCAGACGGCATTCTGGACATTTTTGACCGCTATAACTTCACCATGGCCGAAGATGAACCTATGGAACGTGAAGTAGCCATCGACCCGGAAATGTTGGGGAAGGTTTTTGAGAATCTGCTGGATGTGAAAGATAGGAAATCAAAAGGGGCATTTTATACCCCTCGTGAAATAGTCCACTATATGTGTCAGGAAAGTTTGATTAACTATCTGACCACCACTACCGGCATCGAAGAAGCAGACATCAGAAAATTTATTCTCTACGGCGAATACTTCCGTGACAACGATTGTCTAAAAACAAAAGAAGTTATAAAGAACGGCAAGAAAAGCCATACGTTGGACAAGGAACGCGACTTGGAAATGCCGGAGAGCATCTTTAGCTTCAAGCAAGGGGTAAACCGCTTAAAAGAACTGGATGAACTGCTGGCAAATGTCAAGATAGCTGACCCAGCGGTAGGATCCGGGGCGTTCCTGTTGGGGCTCTTAAATGAGATTGTCAGGGCACGGCAAACCCTCACAGCTTATATGACCATAGAAATGAACAGCTTTGAGAGGTTTAATTTTTACGCCTATGGCCGTAAAGCCTATGACCTCAAGGTTAATACTATCAAAAATTGTCTATTTGCCTGTGACTTGGAGCCTAGTGCCACGGATATCACTAAACTGCGTTTGTGGCTGTCTATCGTTATTGATGATGAACTGGTAAAACAGGATGATTCCGAAGGGCTGTATGATGCCCATACAGAGCCGAGACCACTGCCTAATCTGGACTGCAATATTATCTGTGGTAATAGCTTGATGGATGAGTTTGAAGGGATAAAGCTTATTACTGAAAGCAGCATATTGAATAATCAGGCAGAAACAGGCATGGATAGCTTCTATCAGGCTGGTTTTGACAATATGTTGCAGGAGCTTATCAATTTGCAGGATGAGCTGTATTTCACCAAGCAACACGAAACCAAACAGGAGATAAAAAAGAGAATTCACGCTATCTATGATAGAATTATTATGCATCAGCTGGAAAGCAATCCATTAGCAGTAGAGAAATATAAGGAAGTCAAAGATGTAGCTCAACAGCCATTTATTCTGTGGCAGTTGTATTTCCCTAAGGTATTTAAGGAAAAACAAGGTTTTGATATCGTGATTGGTAATCCACCGTATGTTGATTCCGAGGAAATGACAAGAAATATGCCTATCGAAAGAGAGATATACTCAAAAAAATTCTCATGTGCAAAAGGAAATTGGGATTTGTTTGTTCTATTTATAGAAAAAGGAATTAATCTGGTAAGAAACAACGGAGTTCACACATATATCGTTCCTAATAAATTAGTTTCTGCGCCATATACTGTAACACTCAGGAAATTCATGTCAAAAAGTCAAATACTAGAAATTAAAGATTATTCTAATGTTAATGTATTCAAATCAGCAGCAGTGTATCCGGTCGTATATAGATTAAAGAAAACATCAGAAAAAAAAGATGTTATTATGGATGTAATGGATGATATGACTTCTACAAGAACACATAATATAATATCATCGAGTAAATTCTATAATGATATTGATTGGGATAAATACTTCAATGCCAGCAATGATGCATTAGCGTTAATAGATAAAATATCAGAATTTCCACCTCTTGAGACATTAGCTGATGTCAACGGTGCAGCCACAGTAAACGAGGCATATCTTGTAAAGGAATTCTTACGTGATGAAGAAGAGTATAATGAAAATAATATAAAATTTATTAATACTGGGGGTATAGACAAATATAAATCATATCACGGTATAGAACCTATCCGTTACATAAAAGGTAAATATTCTAATCCAGTAGTAAAATCTACTGATTTGAAAAATATGTCTGAAAGAAGGTACCGTGAGAGTAAGTCACCAAAAATTATAATTGGTGGAATGAATAAAACACTGGAATGTTTATTTGATAATGGTGAGTATTTAGCCGGAAAATCTACTACTATAGTCTATAATAATAAACATTTGAAGTATATAACAGCAATTTTGAATAGTAGCCTTATGAGTTATTACTATTCAATACAGTATAATTCTATGTCTTTATCAGGTGGTTTTTTTAGAATAGGGGCACCGCAAATCAAAAAGTTACCTATAGCTTTTACAAAAGACAGTAAAATTATAGCAAGAGTAGAAGAACTGGTTGATAACATTCAAGATAAACGTAAGACTCATGATGCTGAATCTGAAATAGTTCAAAACATTTATTCAGAATTAGATTCTTTGATAAATCTAGTATATGGATTAACCGACAAAGAGTGCATCATGGTAATAAATAAGGAGAATTAAAATGTCAGACATAAAATTTGAAATCAAGCACCATATAGGTGTCCTCTCCGAAAGTGCTAAAGGCTGGCGTAAGGAACTTAATCTCATTTCATGGAATGGCCGTGACCCTAAGTATGATATCCGGGACTGGGCACCAGAACATGAAAAGATGGGCAATGGAACTACTCTGTCCAACGAAGAAGTTGAAAGTCTTTATGACTTGCTAAAAAACATAATGGAGACGCATGATTGATATGTTGATGAATCAAACAGATTATTTGGCCACGATACAGGAAATCAAATCTGAAATCAAAAAAGCACAGTATAGGGCAACAGTAAAGGTCAACAGTGAATTGCTACTGCTGTACTATCACATAGGACAGGCCATTAACAGGCATAAGGTATGGGGGAACAAGTTCATCGAGAATCTGTCCCGTGATCTGCGAATGGAATATCCTGATGCCAAGGGATATTCCGTGCGTAACCTCAAATATATGGCCAAATTCGCTGCACTTTTTCCAGAAAAAGAAATTGTGCAAGAGGTGCTTGCACAATTATCATGGTACCATGTTGTTACTCTTATGGATAAAGTAAAGGAACGGTCTGTTCTGCTTTGGTATGCAAAGCAGAATGTTGAAAATGGATGGTCGCGCAATGTGTTGGTTCACCAAATAGAAAGCAATCTGTACGCCAGACAGGCCACTGCTGACAAAATCAGCAATTTTGAAAACAGACTCCCGTCACCACAGAGTGAATTGGCTACCCAGATGATGAAAGACCCCTATATCTTTGACTTTATTCCCTTCAAAGTGGATATGCTTGAACGAGATATAGAAAACACTATGGTGGCCGAGGTAACCAAGCTGCTATTGGAGCTGGGGGCTGGCTTTGCCTTTCTGGGTAACCAGTATCATCTGAATGTGGGTGGCGAGGATTTTTACTTGGATTTGCTTTTTTACAACCTGAAGCTGCGATGCTATGTGGTCATCGAGCTAAAGACAGGCGATTTCAAGCCGGAATATGCTGGCAAGCTGAACTTCTACCTGACAGCAGTAGATAATATCCTGAAAACAGAGCAGGATGCTCCCACCATCGGCTTGCTCTTGTGCAAAGGTAAGAATGATTTGATTGCCGAATATGCCCTGCGGGACATAAACAAGCCTATTGGTGTCAGCGAATATAGGATAACGGATGAAATCCCGGAGAAATTCCGCCAGCAATTACCATCAATAGAAGATATTAAGAATCACATAGGAAAGCAAATGGAGTAAAATAAACACAAATGGATATTTGCGGAGGACAAAAGCTTTACAGACGTCCATATTTTTAGAAAATATCTTGAAAAACTCATAAGGCTGTGATATATTTAACAGGCAAGTAAATATAAGAATGCGTTGATGAGAAGTAGTAGCAGGGAGGAGTTCCCAGAGAGCTGCCGGATGGTGCGAGGCAGTGAATAATTTCTTGTGAACTGGTCTTTGAGCAGCCAGCTGAACTTGTGGACATTTGTCCGCAATAGTAGGTGGAGCCGGTGCTGGCCGTTAAAGCAGGTGGGAGAAATCCCGTTGAGTGCGTGCTTTGGCACGAAATTGAGTGGTACCACGAAAGACAGCCTTTCGTCTCTTTGGAGATGAAGGGCTTTTTTATTGCAAGCTGGCCTCATCCGTCACGCTTCGCGTGCCACCTTCCCCATAGGGGAAGGCAATACAACATAGGGGGAGAATATAATGAAGAATTTTACAAAATATTCCAAGGGGTATTATATGCCACCAAAGCCGGATATGAGCTGGATGTACAAGGAGCATCCGGAAAAGGCACCTAAATGGTGTTCTGTGGATCTTCGGGATGGTAATCAGGCCCTTATTATTCCTATGAGTTTGGATGAAAAGATAGAGTTCTTTAAGATGCTGGTGGAGGTAGGCTTTAAGGAAATAGAAGTGGGCTTTCCCGCTGCTTCCGAGACGGAGTACACCTTCCTGCGTAAATTGGTAGAGGATAATCTTATTCCTGACGATGTAACGGTTCAGGTGCTGACCCAGGCCCGTGAGCATATTATAAAGAAAACCTTTGAGGCTTTGGAGGGTGTAAAGAACGCCATTGTTCATGTGTACAATTCCACATCTGTGGCCCAGCGTCAGCAGGTTTTCAGAATGTCCAAGGAAGAAATCAAGCAGATTGCAGTGGATGGTGCCAAGCTGTTAAAGAAACTGACGGAAGAGGCTGGGGCAGATTATCGCTTTGAGTATTCCCCAGAGAGCTTTACTGGCACTGAGCCAGAGTACGCTTTGGAGGTTTGTAATGCTGTTCTCGATGTATGGCAGCCAACACCTGACCACAAGGCAATTATTAATATTCCGGTAACGGTGGAAATGTCTATGCCCCATGTATATGCCATGCAGGTGGCATATATTTCCCAAAACCTTAAATATCGTGATGCAGTGGAGCTGTCACTTCATCCTCATAACGACAGAGGCTGTGGCGTAGCAGATACAGAGCTTGGCTTGCTTGCGGGTGCTGACCGCGTTGAGGGTACTCTCTTCGGAAATGGTGAGCGTACAGGTAACGTGGATATCGTTACCCTTGCCATGAATATGTTCGTTTTGGGTGTTGATCCTGAGTTGGATTTTACCGATATGCCAAAGCTGGTGGATCTCTATGAAAAGGTAACCCGTATGCAGGTGCCACCTCGTCAGCCTTATGCTGGGGCTCTGGTATTTGCTGCCTTCTCCGGCTCCCATCAGGATGCTATTGCCAAGGGCATGAAGTGGCGGGATGAAAAGGACCCTGACCATTGGACTACACCATATCTTCCTATTGATCCACACGATGTGGGTCGTGAATATGATGGGGATGTTATACGTATTAACAGCCAGTCCGGCAAGGGCGGCGTGGCCTTCATTATGGAGCAGAAATATGGCATTACGATGCCCAAGAAGATGCGTGAGGATTTCGGCTATTGCGTAAAGAGTGTATCTGACCACAAGCATAAGGAGCTTATGCCTGATGAAATCTATCAGATTTTCCATGATAATTATGTGAATGTGGAGACTCCGTATAAGCTCATTGATTTTACCTTGCGTAAGGATGTGGATGGTAGCCGGGCTGGTGTAGTGGACCTGGAAATTGATGGGAAGCTGGTAACCTTTACTGCCCGTGGTAATGGCCGCCTGGATGCTGTATCCAATGCCATTCATGAAAATACCGATGTTCAGTACACTGACCTTACCTATAGTGAGCATGCTTTGGAAATCGGTGCAAATTCCAGGGCCATGGCCTATATTGGTATTACAGGCACAGATGGCAAGATTACATGGGGTGCCGGTATGGATACAGATATTATTACAGCGTCCATTATGGCTCTCTTTAGTGCAATAAATCGTATGAAGGCTGGAAAATAAAACGAAACTATCAGGGACAAGGACAAGTATCTATCGCACAGTTTCGTTGCTAAAACTATTGTTTTGCTTTTAATCAGTCATTGAGAAAAATCCAAACTCGCTTCGCTCAAACAATGGATATTTTCTCAATGTGTAAGTATGCAAAAAATAGTTTTTTGACGCTCCAAAACTTAACTGCGCTATCTACTTGTCCTCGTCCCATATTATTCACTATAATTGTATTATGTACTTTTAAGAGGAGTATTTTGCTCCTCTTTATTATTGTCAGTAAGCAGGAGGAAAAAATGAGAGCTGTTGTTACCCGTGTTAATTCTGCTTCCGTGGAAATTGATGGTAAAATTCATGGAGCTATAGATAGGGGATTTTTGGTATTGCTGGGGGTTGGACCGGATGATACAGAGGAGGATGCGGCTACTATGGCAGAGAAAATCTGCAACTGCCGTATTTTTCCTGATGAAGAGGACAAGATGAACCTTAATTTGGAGGCAGTGGGGGGGAGCTTGCTGGTGGTGTCCCAGTTTACCCTGTTTGCCGATGTGAAAAAGCGCCGTCCCAGCTTTTCAGGGGCAGGTAAGCCTGATATAGCCATACCTCTTTATGAGAAATTCATGTCCATTTGCCGGGAAAAGGGATTTAGGGTAGAGCATGGTGAATTCGGTGCCATGATGAAGGTTTCCTCAGAAAATGATGGCCCTGTAACCTTATTGTTTGATACTGCTGAATGGCGCAAATAATAGGCTAAATTAGTGATGCTTTAGCCTTTGCCTTTCTTGACACTATTTGCATATTTCAGTAAAATAAAATAGTATGGCTGGGTAAACCATTCCAGTCAAAAATAATGATAATTAATGCTTAGAGAGGCTTAAAAATTAGTAGGGAGGTGTGTTATTATCATTGAAATAGTTGGAGCAGCTGTTGTTGCCCTGGTATTGGGCGGCTTTGGCGGATATATGATGCGTAAGCAGTCAGCCGAGCAGCAGATTGGTTCTGCTGAGGAAGAAGCAAAGCGTATCGTTCGTGATGCTGAGGAAAAAGGTGAAGCAGCAAAGAAAATGAAGCTGTTGGAGGCGAAGGAGGATGTCCATCGTCTTCGTCAGGAGCTTGATAAGGATACTCGTGAGCGTCGCTCCGAGATTCAGCGCCATGAGCGCCGTATAGTTCAGAAGGAAGAAAATCTTGACCGCAAGATTGATGCTCTGGAGAAGAAGGAGGAGAACCTTGCTTCCCGGGAGGCCAAGCTGGAAAAGAGCCAGGCTGAGATTACGGAGCTGCATGAAAAGCAGAAGGAGGAGCTGGAGCGTATTTCCGGTCTTTCTCCTGAAGAGGCCAAGAACATGCTGTTGGCAGAGGTGGAAGAAGAGCTGAAGCATGAAAAGGCCATAATGATTAAGGAATATGAGCAGCAGACCAAGGATGAGGCTGAAAAGAAGGCAAGAAATATCATTTCCTTGGCAATTCAGCGTTGTGCTGCTGATCATGTGGCAGAGACTACGGTTTCCGTTGTTGCTTTGCCAAATGATGAAATGAAGGGCCGTATCATTGGCCGTGAGGGTCGCAATATTCGCGCTCTTGAAACCATGACTGGTATTGACCTGATTATTGATGACACCCCAGAGGCTGTTATCCTTTCCGGTTTTGATCCAGTTCGCCGTGAGGTGGCACGTATCGCACTGGAAAAGCTTATTACCGATGGCCGTATTCATCCAGCAAGAATCGAGGAAATGGTTGAAAAGGCCCGCCGTGAGGTGGAGCAGCGTATTAAGGAAGCCGGTGAGCAGGCAACCTTTGATACTGGTGTTCATGGTCTGCACCCAGAGATGATTAAGCTGTTAGGCCGTTTGAGATACCGTACCAGCTATGGTCAGAATGTGTTGAATCATTCTGTGGAGGTTTCCCATTTAGCTGGTATGATGGCTGCAGAGCTGGGCGTAGATGTTATGCTGGCAAAGCGTGCCGGTCTTATCCATGATATTGGTAAGTCTATCGACAATGAGGTTGAGGGTACTCATGTTACTATTGGTGCTGATATCGCCAAGAAGTACAGAGAGTCCAAGAATGTTATTAATGCCATCGCCGCTCACCATGGCGACGAGGAGCCTATGACTGTTGAGGCAGTCCTGGTGGCAGCAGCGGATGCTGTGTCTGCAGCCCGTCCTGGTGCCCGCCGTGAAAGCCTTGAAACTTATCTGAAGCGTCTTACCCGTCTCGAGGAAATCGCCGAGTCCTTCAATGGTGTTGAGCGTTGCTTCGCCATTCAGGCTGGCCGCGAAATCCGCGTAATGGTTAAGCCGGATAAGGTTGATGATGTGGAAGCTGTCGCACTTGCTCATGATATCGTTAAGAAGATTGAGGCCGAGCTGGAATATCCAGGTCAGATTAAGGCAACCATCATCCGCGAAACCCGCGTAGTAGATTACGCAAAATAATTAAAATATTGAATTTTAAAACCGGTTCGGTATATCAGTTAATGATGTACCAGAACCGGTTTTTTGTCGCTCTTATAATTCCATGGCGACGATATCGTTCAAATCTGATTCAATAGAGAATTTGGCATTTCGTATATCAATATCGGTTTGCATATCCAGAAAATATCTGTCAGACACTCCAAAGTATTTTCCTAAACGCAGTGAAGTATCAGCTGTGATTTTCCTTCTGTCGTGAAGTATATCCTGTATTCTGCTGACAGGGACATGTATATCCTTGGCTAGTCTATAAGTTGTAATTCCATAAGGCTCCATAAATTCTTCAAACAGAATCTTGCTGATTTTCGGAGTTTCAATCATATTTATCCCTCCTTGTATTAGTGGTAATAACCAAACAATCAATCATACTTAAAATATACCCGCATTGCGTGTATAAGTCAAAACAATATGCTGACTATGACAACTTATTATATTGTTAAGAATAATTAAAGGATTTATAAAAATAATATCGAATTAGAAACAAAAACAGAAGCTAAATAATTTTTCGTTGCTTTTGTGATTTGGAGGGATGATCGTGGCACAATATTGTTATAAATGTGGAAATAAGCTTGATGGAGAAGCTGTATTTTGCCCAAAATGCGGAGCTAAAGTAGCTTCAATTGCTGCTGCAGGGTGGACTTGTTCTTCATGTGGTGCCAATAATGACGAAAGCGATAGTTTTTGCAGTAAATGCGGTACTGCTAAAAATAGTGTTCCAGCGGTTCGTGATGTATCTATGGTTTCAACCAAGCCATCTCCGCCAGAAAACTATGATTACAATGATGAAGAACTAACAGGATTCCAGGCATGGCTGGCAGAAGGTAATAATAAGCGCTTACTTATTATAGGTGTAGTATTAACATTGATTGTTGGAATATCATCTTTTTTATTCTTCCGTGGAATGAGTGAAGATGATTATTTGAAGAACTATGGGGCTTTATCCCGAACGCTAACTGAATCCCATGATATGCTTGTCAACAATGTAACTATGTCAAGCGTAAAAGAAGAACAGGTAGGGCAATTAAAGAAAGATTTGGAACAGGAAAAGCAGGAAGTAGATGCCTTGGCAGAAACATTTGCCGGGATGAAACCTTTTAGAAATTACGAAAAACAGCATAAAGATGTGATTGAACTGCTTCAGAAAGAAAGCGCGGTTTTTGACAGTGTTATAACAATATGTTCAAATCCTATAGCCCCAGATAATGATGCACTTTTGGAGAAGGTTAAGAACGATACAGAGGCTATAAAGACATTAAGTGCTGATATTTCTGTTCCTAATACAAGCCTGACTACAGCTTCTGATATTACAATGCTTTATCAGCATTTGCAGAATATTGTTACAGAACAACGCAAGATTAATAAGGAGAAAATGGAAAAACTTGAGGCAATGAAGAAATTCTTCAATGCCATGGATGATGCAATACAGAAATATGATACATCCAAAACTGATATGCATCAGCTACTTCAGACAGCCCGTAAAGGTGATATGCTTTGGATGGATTATTTCCGCCAGTTAGATAATGTAAAATCTGCAAGGCAAGGGGTAAAAAATAAGGTATCTGGTTTAAGTGCTCCAGCTGGAACCGAAGCATTGCGTTCCGAATTGATAGATATTTTAAGTGAATCAATTCGTTATTGTGAACAGATGCGTATCGCTGCTAATCTCCAATTCCGTGATTACTATGTATCCGCTGGTCGTGTGGAACAGAAGGCAAAGGAAATGGACCCACAGATTCAGGCTTCCTATGATAAATTCATGGCGAAGTACAAGGCAGAGAAAGAACGACTTATGGATGTGAAAAACTTATAGTAGTTTTGTAATGATGGGGAGGAATGAGGATGAAACGGATTTGTATATGTAAGAGATAGAAAATTTTTGGTGAGATTAGTATGGAGGGGAAAGCCTGTGTTATATCTACCAAAATTATTTATTTTGGTTGTTTTTGGTTTGTTGTTGCCAGTTCAGGTATTTGCATTGCTTAAAAAAGGAATAATTACAGAGAAAGAAGCAGCCGATGAAATTGGTATGACTGTAGACGATTTTAAAAAGGCAATGGGAGCGGTTTCTTAATTAATGTAAATCATAAGGGGGACTACACTAGTTGATTGTGGTAACCCTTTTTTGCATTTCGTATGTCAATATAAAAGGGTAAGCTAAATTACATTTCGTTGCTTTTATAATCTGGAGGGGTGAACATGACACATTTTATGCCTATGGAAGAAGATAATGATACTACTAACTCCGAAAGACAGCATGAGATAATCGTTTTAAGGAAAAAAGTTATGACGGCGGAGCAGTACAGAATAGAAGGAAGCGAAACTATTTCCATAGCCGAAGCCAAGGAACGATTATATAGGCGTTATAAGCAAAATAAATAGGCAAAATAGAGGAATTTTTCCAATCAATGGCGAACTTATGCAGGAGTTAATACCCGTATTATGGAGGTTGAGGATTATGAGTATAAAGAAAAAGATAGCCGTTACCTTGTTAGCCGGTCTTTTGACTGGAAGTGTGGTAAGTGCCACTCCGTCCCTTGTGGAGCGGGAAAGCATTAATCAGGTAGCTCTCCTGCAATCACTGGCCCAGGGGTATTTAGGTGGTACTATTAAAGTAAAGGACATACGAGCCGTTGGGGATACTGGTATTGGAACCTTTGAGGGACTAAATGGCGAAATGATTGTATTGGATGGAACCGTTTATCAGGCTTTGGGTGATGGCAGAGTAGTTGTGGCTGATGATAAGGTAGTAGTGCCATATGCCACTGTGACGATGTTTGATGATGATGCAACTATTGATTTGACCAACATTGCAGATAAA
Source organism: Anaerovibrio lipolyticus (assembly GCA_002372665.1). Taxonomy (GTDB): domain Bacteria; phylum Bacillota; class Negativicutes; order Selenomonadales; family Selenomonadaceae; genus Anaerovibrio; species Anaerovibrio lipolyticus_C. The sequence goes on along the minus strand of DFHJ01000022.1, from coordinate 9,825 downwards.
GCTGCTTTTGAAAAGGCCTTGGATAAAGCTGTAAATGAATATGGTAAAAATAGTTTTTACATGGTAAAAATGCATGCTGAATTTCCTTCCATACTGTTTCGCAGTGAATATGGCAGCCAGCCCCCTTATCCAACATTACTGGAAGCACTAAAGGGAAAGCAGACCGAATTTACTGCCACGAATATCAAGGGGACTTTGGTAGGCCTGTATTGTCCTAACTATATGGGCGGACTTAATACACCAGGATGGCATTTCCATTTCATCTCTGATGATAAAAAGCAGGGAGGACATATTCTGGAGCTGTCACTGAATAAAGGCACTGTGCATTTTGATAAAACTGACAAATTTACCATGATGTTACCTAATGATAAGCATTTCCATGAATATAATTTGGCCAAGGATATGAAAGAGGATATCCGAAGTGCAGAGCAGGATAAACAGGCAGGTATGAAATAATAATACAAGAGCTTTGGGGAAAGTAAAGCTCTGGGTAAAATTCAACTTAATTCAGGTGGAGTTTTAAACTTCATCTGAATAAGTTATCATTTTATGGTATAATGTAATAGTATCGTAAGCATAAATAATTGAGCCGGCGTTAGCCGGCTCTTTGGAGTTTTTTTATACTGTTTTGCAAAGGAGGCGGGAAATATGGATTATTCCAACGGCACTGAGAGTGAAGTGAGCATGGACAGCGTGCAGCTGGTGGCAGGACTTCTCATCTGTTTTCCTGAATTTTCCAAGATTCGCCTGGACTCCAAGGAGAAGGCTGTTATTATGGAGATTTCCGTCAGGGAGGCTCCTGAGAAAGAAAAATTTGAAGAGGCTGAACGACTTATTGAGGACAGCCTTATGCTTTATCATAATATTGAGCACACCAGCGGTGGAAAATTGGGATTTTCATACGAGAATTTTTCTCTGCAAATATATAGGGATATTGCCAGTCTTTCCCGGGGAGAGGTTGGCCTGATTGTTAGCTTGCTAAAGGAAAAATTTGCTGATATTATCATAACCGACGAGGTAAGAAATCCTGACGAGGACTTGATTTATATGCAGTCGGAAATGATAGATCATCGCATCAGATTTTTAAAGGAAAACAAGATTCCTGAGTCCATGGTGGGGGTTCGCGAAGATGGTCGGGTCATGGTTTATGATAATGATTTAATGTAAATGAGGTATTATCTGTGAAGATTTTAATTGTTGGTGACGTGGTGGGACGTCCGGGCCGTAAGGCTTTCAAGAAGTACACCAAGGAGCTTCGCGAAAAAAATAATATAGATGTGGTTATTGTAAATGGTGAAAATTCTGCTGCTGGAAAAGGGGTAAGCCGTAAATCCCTTGATGAGCTTTATGCCGGCGGAGCAGATATTGTTACCTCGGGCAATCATATTTGGGATAAGCGTGAGGTATATGAGGTTATAGATACTGATCCTTATCTTGTTCGCCCTGCCAATTATCCTGAGGGGGCTCCTGGCAAGGGCTGGTGTCTGTATCCGTTTAAAGCAAAAAATCTGGCAGTGATTAATATGTCAGGACGTGCTTTTATGCCAGAGATGGACTGCCCGTTCCAGAAAATTGAGGACGTGTTGTCTGAGATTGGGAATCAAGCGGATATAAAGATTTTGGATTTCCATGCAGAGACTACTTCGGAAAAGATGGCCATGGGCTTTTATCTCGATGGTCGTGTACAGGTGGTGGTGGGGACCCATACCCATATTCAGACCGCTGATGAGCGCATTTTGCCTGAGGGTACAGCCTATATCACCGATCTTGGAATGGTGGGACCATGGAATTCCGTATTGGGAGTAAAATCCGATATTATCATCAAGAAGTTTACTACCTGTATGCCGGCAAGATTTGATTTGGCAGATGGACCGGCTGTGTATTCGGCCATTGTGGTGGAAATTGATGATGCCAGCAATAAGCCAGTGGGCGTTGAGCGGATTCTGATTAAAGAATAAGTATTTTAGCAGGATATTTAGTCCTTTTATACGAATATATTATGCTAAGGTATGTTATGGGGAGAAAAATCATGTCTAGTGATTTACACATGCATACTACCAGCTCTGATGGTCGTTTGACTCCTGAGGAGCTGGTTGATGCAGCTAAGGCTGCTGGCCTTAATTATATTGCAATTACTGACCATGATACCGTTGATGGTATCCGTCAGTTATATGAGGCAGGTCTGTATCCCGCCAAGGGTATAAAAATCATTCCGGGAATTGAATTCAGTGCTCATCACGAGCTGCATGAAATTCACATTCTTGGGTATAATATTGATATTTATGACAAGGTGCTGGCTGACAGGCTTAATGATGTGGTGGAGGCCAGATGGCTGCGCTTTTCCAGTATAGTGCAGAAATTACAGGAGATGGATTATGATATTTCCGAGACGGATGTTTTGGAAATCGCCGGTGACAGCACCTCCATAAGCCGCTCCCATATCGCGCAGGCACTGATGAAGAAGGGAGCCTTCGGCTCGGTGAAGGAGTGCTTTGACAAGGTGTTGGGCAAGGGGTGTCCTGCTTATGTTTCGCATTTTCTGTTGGAGCCTGAGGAGATTATTGATTTAATAAAACAAAGCGGTGGGATTCCCGTATTGGCTCATCCAAGACTGATTCACGATGATGAGCTGGTGGAGGAGCTGCTAAAGAAAGGCATTGAAGGGGTAGAGGCCATTTATCCAAAGCATAGTCCTGAGGATACTCAGCGTTATATAGATATGGCCAATAAATACAATCTTATGATTACTGGTGGCTCTGATTTTCATGGTATTCCGGGCCGCTTGCCTGAAAAGTTAGGCGAGTTTGTTATTGAGGACAGCTATGCGGCGGAGATATATCGCGAACCGGGAATGTGAGGAAGCCGTTAAATAGGGGTGGTTACATGGACGTTATTGCATTTGTTGGTCCCAGCGGGACAGGAAAAAGTCATAGAGCTCTTTTGGTAGCCCACAATAATCAGGCTGATGCCATTATTGATGATGGCCTTTTCATTAAGGATGGCAAAATAATTGCCGGCAGCTCTGCCAAGAAGGAGCAGAATAAGGTGCTGGCTGTTAAAAGGGCTATTTTTGTGTTGCCAGGCCATGCCAAGGAAGTAAGCAGGGCCATTGAGGAGACTCAGCCAAAGCGGATTCTTATTTTGGGAACATCGGAAAATATGGTTATTAAGATTGCCAAGGCCCTTAATTTGCCTGAGATATCCAAGTTCGTTCACATTGAGGATATTGCTACCCAGGGAGAGATGGATAAGGCCAGAAAGCATCGTCTGGAGCAGGGCAAGCACGTCATTCCGGTGCCTACCATTGAACTGAAGCCCCATTTTTCCGGGTATTTAGTGGATTCTTTGAAGTCCATGGTAAAAAGAGAGGATGAACAGAAGCGCCGTCAGCGCCACCTGCTGGGAGAAAAATCCATTGTTCGCCCGGTATTCAGCTACTATGGCAAGCTGATTATTGATGATTCCTGTATTGAGGCCATCGTGCGTCGTATTCTCACAGATAGCGGAAATGTTACCAAGGTGGCTGATGCAGAGGTGCGCCATGTGTATCGGGGGGATGGTGCAGTAGGGTATGAATCTCAAGGCATAGAGCTTGATTGTTCAGTTATTATATCCTTTGGCAAACACATACCTACTTTGGTTCAGCAGATGCAGCTGGAGATAAAAAAGGAAGTGGAGCGGCTGACAGGTATGGCAGTGAAAAAGGTCAATATCACCATTAAAGCATTGTTCGTGCAGCCGAAGAACATATAAACTTTTAGAAAACAAAAAGGGTTCTGCATTGGCAGAACCCTTAAATACTTTATATGGCAGGGGTAGCAGGACTCGAACCTACGAATGCTGGATTCAGAATCCAGTGCCTTACCAACTTGGCGATACCCCTATGCTGTTTTCACAACGATAATTAGTATAAGTGAAAGAAAGGGTATTGTCAAGAACAATTTACCTATTTTTTACGAAGAGTTGGGGAAGCCTTTAGATTTATTTCGAAGGTCCTTGGCCAAGGGAAGTATGAGCTTATCTGCATATCAGTTACAGTATACTCGGTGTTTTGTAACCAAAAGGATTTGGTGAAAGCACCTGAGGCCTTGTATTGAACAAGCCGTTGCTTCATGGCGGCTTCCATCATATCCACCGCCCATTTATAATTGTGCTCCAAATCCAGATCGTATACGTTGCTGTACCCCTTTTTCTTAAGGTTGATGTTCACCAGATCAATTACATCCTTTAAATAATAATAGTCTTCGCAAACTCGATTGTTGAGATTGCTTAGGTTGCTGTATACTGCTCTATCCTGCTCCAAGCCTTGATTAAGCGCAGTAAGATATATTTCTGCCTGGGATACTGCTGTGCCTATGGAGTTGCTGGCAGTGTTCCATCCAGCGTAGGCTATTAGGGAGTTTACCGGAAAGCTTTCCTGTATGAGGATAGGCAAAAGTGCCTCCTGGGCTATGAAGTTTTTGCTTAAATCCACCAGTGCTACAGGCTTTCCACGTTGCTGATAGTCTAACAGCTTTTCTGCGTTGTAGTGCCGCCTATCCATGGTTTCTTCATCTGTGGCACTTATAAAGAGAATATAATCTGCTTCTTCAGGGGTGCTTACAATAAAGTCATGATGGAAATTCAAGCGTTCATGGGCTGTATCCTGATTGCAGATAGCCATGTATGGCATAACCTTCATGGCGGCTTTTTCACTGCTGTAATCCACATATACCTTGAAGCTGTTTGACCTTGATATAATGTTGGTCAGTATGGACAGGGCCACCTCATCGGCACCGTGCAAAATGGCCAGCTTGTCTCCAGGAATCTTATTCTTGTGGAGATAGTGCATGAATTCCTTTAGCTTCAGATTTGGCAGGCTGTAGACTTCGCCGTCGTCCTGCCCAAAGGTCAAATCCTCCAGCGTTCCGTCAGCTACAAGCTTTGCCAGCAGACAGTTAAGACGTAGATTTCTGTTGTATATTTCAGTATATGCTTTTATTTGCTCCGATGGTATTTCTCTCTCCAGTATTTGGATTTTCTCAGCAGTTTCAGACAGGGGCTTATCATCGTATTTGTGAACCAGACGGGACCATTCCATTAGTTTTTTGCGGTCCTGATATTTTTCCACAAAATCAGGAGGATTCATGCGAGGGAGAATGGAAAAGGCATGTATTTTTTTGTTAGGGTTATCTTCATGCAGCTTTTTCAGATATTCTGCCAGAGCAGTGATATCCTCATCTTTTATGGACTTGTTTCTGGATGCTATAAGCCCTCCGTAAAGAAGCTGGTCGATGGAAATAATGGCTTCGTCGCAGTTCTTTATTTCGTCGTAAAGCCACTTCCGCATTTTTGAGGTATCTCCCGGCAGGGTGTAAAAGTCCATGGTTTCACTTTTGGGAAGGGTAATTTCAACGCCGGCGGTGCGGCCGTTGTCGGCCACCAGCTGTCCGCATGGTGGGCGGCTGTCCAGAGGTACCAGTAATACCCTCTTGGTGGTTGCTGGCATCTGATCTATTATTTCTCCCTGTTGCTTTTGGGACATGAGGAAGCCCGAGCCAAGCAAAATACATATAATTATTAAGTATATAGGAATGTATCTTTTCATATTAGCCTCTGTTATACAATAACGAGCTTTAAGATGTCCCCTTCCTCTTTAGGTGGGGAAAACAAACTATAATGATTCTTGCTATATTATACCCTATCTGTGTAAAATATACCCTTTAAAAGCAAAAGAAAAGGAAGCCACGGGCAATGGCTTCCTTTTCGAGGGATGGAATATGAAAAAATGGGTTGTATAGCGATTTGCTATGGTCATATAATACTAAAGAAATATGGAAAAACCATGGAAGACTATGGAAATAACATGAAAATTTTAATATTTTTTGTGGCAGTATTTTGTGTTAGAATTATGAAGGAAAAAATAATGTAATGAGGTTTATATATGCGTATAATTACTGGCTCGGCCCGGGGCTGCAATTTAAAAACACCCAAAGGAATGAAGACCCGCCCAACCTCTGACAGGGTTAAGGAATCACTGTTCAGTATTTTGGGGCGCGAGGTCGTAGGCAAGAGAATACTTGATATATTTGCCGGTACCGGTGGCTTGGGGCTGGAGGCCCTTAGCCGAGGGGCGGAGCATGCCTGTCTGGTTGATAAGGCTACAGCAGATGTTTTGAAATACAATGCAGAGCATACACATTTGGCGGACAGAACAGAGATTTATAAAGGCGATGTATTTGCCATAATGCAACGTCTTTCAGCTCAGGGACAGGAGTTCGATGTGGTATTTTGTGATCCCCCATATCATTTGGGGCTCTGGGAGAGGGCTCTTTTATGGCTGGATTCCAGTGTTATTCTGGCAGATGATGCTTTGATTATTGCAGAGATGGGCGGCGATGAGAACGATATTCCGCCACTTTCCCACATGAGAATTTTGAGAAATCAAAAATATGGCAAAACAACCCAGATTTATATTTTTGAATACAAAAAGGCAGGTGTGGACAAATGAGTTCAGCAATTTTCCCGGGAAGCTTTGACCCTGTTACCAACGGTCATTTTGATATAATAGAAAGAGCTGCCAAAATATTTGACCGGCTGGTGGTAGGGGTGTTTAACAATATCAGAAAACAGTCATTTCTGCCTGTGCAGGTCAGGGTGAAAGCAATTAAGGAAGCGGTAGCCGATATAGAGAATGTGGAAGTGGTTTCCTTTGACGGTCTTCTGGCGGATTATATGATAGACAATGATATTCAGGTTATTGTCCGTGGCCTTCGTTCCGTTACAGATTTTGAGTATGAGCAGGGACAGGCACAGATAATAAAGAGTATACATCATGATTTGGATACTTTTTTTATGCTGACAAAACCGGAATTGTCCTATATCAGCTCGTCAGTAGTAAGGGAAGTGCATAATTTTGGTGGAGATATTAGCACGCTGGTACCAGAATCAGTCCTAATAGCTATTGAACATTTTAACAATAAATGATATTCTAATAGGGTAGATTATTTAAGAAAGTGGGTTTGGGCTCATGGAAACGGAAATAGATAAAATCTTAGAAGAGATTGAGAATTTGGTTGCATCCTCCAATCGAGTTCCTTTTTTGGATAAAGTTATGATAGATGACGTGGAGCTATTTCGCTTGATGGATGTTTTGAGAAGTGAGCTCCCTCGGCAGATTCAGGAGGCAGGGGATATTGTCAGCCGTCGTGATGAGATTATCAATGCAGCTCAGATGGAAGCTGATCGTCTGGTGGATGGTGCCAAGCGCGAGGCTGATCAGACCATTGAGCGTGCCAATGCCTATGCCCAGAAGGCTGTTGACGAGAATGAGATCGTTGTGAGAGCCAAGGAGCAGGAAAAGGCTATTATGGATCAGACTATGGTGGCCGCCCAGCAGATGAAGGATGAAACTGAGCAGTATGCCACTCAGCTCAGAACCAGTGCTGATGATTATGCCAATCAGATCTTTGATCATGTGCTGGACACTGTAAATAGTGTATTGCAGGCTGTTCAGGATGCCAAGGGGCAGCTTAACAATCAGCAGTAAGGATATGTTTTGATTAGGATGTCGCAGATGCGGCATCCTTTTTTGGTTTTGAGGAAGATAATTTTGCCTGTGGCAAAATTTGAACAATTGCGTTATGTCGAGCCAATATGTCTCGACGAAACGGTGATTAAGGTAATTTTGCCTGTAGCAAAATTTGAACAATTGCGTTATAATAAAGTCAAATAGTCAATTAATCAATTAATTCTATAAGAAGGTGAGCTTATGAGCAATATTGCAGATTTAATTGAAGAATATATCCTGCGTCGGTTGGCAGAACAGCAGAATGGTCAGGTGGAACTGAGGCGTACCGATATTGCAGATGAAATATCCTGTGCGCCCTCCCAGATCAGTTATGTGCTGAACACCCGCTTTACTCATGATAAGGGGTTTGCTGTAGAATCCCGTCGTGGGCTTGGTGGCTTTATCCGTATTGTGCGTGTACCTTTGCAAAATATTATTTATGAGGACATGCTCAGCAAGATTGATGCTGATACGGATTTTATGGAAATAAAGGACATGGTGCGTTATCTCATTCAGCACCAGATGATTAATTCCCGGGAAGGTGCTCTGGTTATTCAGGCTGCAAGCTGCGCCTATGATGGTATGGAGACCAAGGACAGGGTAAATATGCTAAAAACGCTGTTTGTAACCTTGGCGGAATTTTCCCGTTAAATGACTTCGTGATAATCTTATGGGCAGAAACAAATTGGCTCCCACAGAAGGTGGCATACTAAAGAATATCGTAAACTTTTTGCTTAGCTTCGGCATAGCGGTGGTATGGTTGATTAAATCATTGCTTAGGCTGTTGGTTAAGCCATTTATTGGGAAAGGGAAGCAGCGGTAATGGCAAAATCAAAGACCATGTTTGTTTGTCAGGAGTGTGGCTATGATACTCCTAAATGGCTGGGAAAGTGTCCTGGCTGCGGTCAATGGAATACATTGGTGGAAGAGGTAATAAAACCTGATAATACAAAACAGAGGGGGCTGAATTTGGGCCTTTCCAATCAAAGCAGGCCTTGTGCCATAAGTGATGTGGTGCTGGAGAAAATGCCCCGTATCACCACTGGTTCTACGGAGCTGGACAGGGTGCTGGGAGGTGGCCTGATACCGGGCTCCATGGTGCTGATTGTGGGGGATCCTGGTATAGGTAAGTCAAGTCTTACACTCAGAGTATGTGCCAACGAGGCAAGAGCTGGCCGAAATGTGCTTTATGTCACCGGGGAGGAAAGCGTACAGCAGGTTCGTATGCGTGCCGACCGTATTGATGCCATTTCAGAGACTTTAATGGTGGTCAGCGAGACTAATCTTGAGGCTATAGAAAAGCATATTCTTGCCCTTAAGCCGGATGTATTGGTTATTGACTCTATTCAGACTGTATTTCGTCCGGATATCCAAAGTGCTCCGGGCAGTGTCAGTCAGGTGCGGGAGTGTGCGGTGGAAATTCTCCGTGTGGCCAAAACAAACGGCATTGCTGCCTTTATCGTGGGACATGTAACCAAGGACGGAACCTTGGCCGGGCCAAGGGTTCTGGAGCACATTGTGGATACGGTGCTTTATTTCGAGGGTGGCAATAATGCCGAATACCGTATGCTGCGGGCCATAAAAAACCGTTTCGGCAGTACCAATGAAATCGGTGTATTTGAAATGCGTGATGTGGGGCTTGTGGATGTTTCCGATGCCTCGAAGCTGTTTTTGTCTGAGCGTCAGGATGATAATGGCAGCGTAATCGTGCCAACGGTAGAGGGGACACGACCTTTGCTGGTGGAGATTCAGGCCCTGGTGGCCAAGACGCCGTATGTTCCACCTAAGAGAATTTCCGATTCAGTGGATCTAAAAAGACTGCAGCTTTTGTTGGCGGTACTTGAAAAGAAGGTTCACCTTGCCATGGGTGCATGTGATGTATTTGTAAAGGCTGCGGGGGGAATCCGCATCGATGAGCCGGCAGCTGATTTAGGGATTTGTGTTGCCATGGCCTCCAGCTTTGCCAGCAGACCACTTCGTCCGGCTACAGTGGCCTTTGGTGAGGTGGGGCTCTCAGGAGAGATTCGTGCTGTAAGTCAGGCCGAAAACAGAGTCCGTGAGGCAAAACGACTTGGATTTAAAAGTATCGTATTGCCTCAGAAAAATTATGAACAGCTTTTGGCAGATAAAAAGTTTACGGATATGACTCTTTATGGAGTATCAAATATAACGGAAGCATTATCAAGTGCTATGCCAAGGTAGCAAATATATACGGATAAAAGACACAGGGGCGGTTGCCTGGAGCAATTAGGAACCGTAACGTATAGAAACTTTTA
>DFHJ01000068.1 GCA_002372665.1 Anaerovibrio lipolyticus | reverse complement strand
TGATTGGCTGTATCAGGCAAATATACGTCAGATGGTAAGCCGTCAGCTTTCCTGGTTTAAGGAGGGCGGCGTATATTCTGAGCTGGGGTCAGATAAGGCCCAGGTGGAGCTGAGAGCAACTTCCCTCATGCACACCTTTGCCGTGGACAATCTGCCTGCAAGCAAAAGCGATTTTATCAGGAAAATAAGGGTATCCTGTCCATGGAACAGACTCTTTGAGGCTAAAATCAGCCCCGAAAAATGATAAAAACATATTAGAATACAAAAGCCAGCGACCTTCACTGATATAAAGGTTGCTGGCTTATTTTGTTATCGCATTATGTTACTTTGTTGTTACTTATTTGCTTTCTGGAATTTTTCCATGAAGTCTGCCAGTTTTTCGCAGCCCTCATAAGGCATGGCATTGTAGATAGAGGTACGCATACCTCCTACACTGCGGTGACCCTTTACGCCACTAAGACCATTTTCAAGAGCTTCAGCAACGAATTTTTTCTCCAGCTCCTCACTAGGAAGTCTGAAGGTTACGTTCATAAAGGAGCGGCTGTCCTTGTCTGCGTGCCCCTTGTAGAAGCCATCACTGTTATCGATTACGCCGTATACCAGATCTGCCTTTTTCTTGTTGACCTTGGCAAGAGCCTCCAGACCGCCCTGGGCCTTAATCCATTTTGCGGTTTTGCCCACCATATAAATACAGAAGGCCGGTGGAGTGTTATAAAGTGAGTTCTTGTTGTAGAAGGTGTCATAGCGCAGCATAGTAGGCAGGGCCTCAGGACTCTTTTCCAGCATGGACTTTCTGGCTACCACTAATACAACGCCTGCAGGTCCCAGATTTTTCTGAACGCCGGCATAGATGAAGCTGAACTTTTTAAAGTCCAGTGGACGGGAAAGAATATCAGAGGACATATCGGCAATCAAAGGCACATCTCCGGTTTCAGGAATATAGTGGTACTCTGTGCCGTAGATGGTGTTGTTGTAGCAGAGATGGAGATAAGCGGCATCGTCGCTCATTTTTATTTCATCCTGAGTAGGAATGTGCTTATAATCTACATCCTTACTTGAGGCAGCAGAATAACCCACACCTAAAATCTGTGCTTCCTTGAATGCCTTGGAAGCGAAGCTGCCGGATTGAACGTAATTGCCACGTTTTTCCTTGGTAGCAAAATTCATAGGAATCATGGCGAACTGTAGGCTGGCTCCACCCTGGATGAACAATACCTCATAGTCATCACCTAAGCCCATCAGGTCCTTGATATCTGCCTTGGCCTGATTATGAACATCGTCATAAGCCTTGGCACGGTGGCTGATTTCCAATATGGACATGCCGGTATTCTGAAAATTTAAAAACTCTGCCTGGGCTTCCTTTAAAACCTCCAAAGGCAGCATTGAAGGGCCAGGATTAAAGTTATAGATACGATTTGCTTCCATGGGACAACCTCCTAAAAGTATAAGTAATTTTTAAATGTCTATCTTTTAATTTTACATCAGAGTTTGGAAAAGGGTCAAGAAAGATTGAAGCTTTGTTACAAAAAGTTTTGCTCCAGAACACACTTGATTTTTTAACGTAAATAAAATATGATGTAAGATAGAGTGAAATCAGTAAATATTTTATCTTAATATTACAGGAGGCTTACCATGAAAGTATTAATTGCAGACGGCGTATCTCAGATGGCTGTTGATATTCTTAAGGACGATTTTGAATGTGTTATTAAGGATAAGCTGCCGGCTGAGGAACTTTTACAGATTATTCCGGAGTTTGACGCTCTGATTGTACGCTCTGCCTCCAAGGTTACTGCAGAGGTTATCGATGCGGCAACTAATCTGAAGATTATAGGTCGTGCAGGTGTGGGTGTGGATAATATTGATGTTCCGGCAGCGACTGCCCGCGGCATTATCGTTATTAATTCTCCTGGTGGTAACACCAATGCAGCCACTGAGCATACCTGTGCTATGATGCTGGCCATGGCCCGTAATATTCCAATAGCAAATGAGACACTGCAGAAGGGCGAGTGGAATCGCAAGCAGTATACTGGTGTGGAGCTGAAGGATAAGACTTTGGGCGTCATCGGTATGGGCCGTATCGGCAGTGGTGTGGCCAAGCGCGCACTGGCCTTTGAAATGAAGGTTATCGGCTACGATCCTTATATCAATGAAGAACGCGCCAAGGATATGGGGGTTGAGGTTGGTACCTTTGAGGATGTTATTGCCAAGTCGGATTTTATTACTGTACACATGCCTCTCACCGATTCCACCCGTGGAATGATTAACAAAGATGTAATGTATAAGATGAAGAAGGGGGTTCGCCTTATCAACTGTGCCCGTGGTGGTATCATTGTTGAGGAAGACCTCAGGGATGCCGTTCTTGACGGACAGGTGGCCGGAGCAGCAGTGGATGTTTTTACCAGTGAGCCAATTCCTGCGGATCATCCCCTTTTGGGTGTAAAGAATATCTTTGTTACTCCTCACCTTGGGGCTTCCACTGTTGAGGCCCAGGTAGGTGTGGCTGTGGACGTGGCTCAGGGGATAAAGGCAGCTCTCAACGGGGATCCTGTGATGACAGCCGTCAACATGGCGCCTGTATCCAAGTCTGTAATGCAGGTAATAGCTCCATATTTCGATTTGGCAGAGCGACTGGGGTGTGCAGCCCGTGCCCTGGTGGAGGGCGGTATCAAGAAGCTGGATGTTACATATAACGGTGAGATTGCCGATGTAAGCACCCGTATGATTACCACCGCAGTTCTAAAGGGAATTTTGAGTGCCGAGCTGGATGATGTGGTAAATTTTGTCAATGCTCCTGGGTTGGCAAAGCAGCGCAACATCAAAGTCAGCGAGGTCAAGAACAAGAATACGGAGCGTTTTGCCAATACTGTTACCGTTACCGTTACTGCCGGCAAGAATCAGACTGTCAGCATTCAGGGTACGCTCTTTGGTGACAAGGCACGTATTGTACAGATTAATGATAATAGAGTGGATGTGGCTCCTCGCCGTTGTCTGCTTCTTTGCCCTCATAACAACCGTCCTGGCGTTATCGGACAGGTGGGTTCTATTATGGGCGCAGCTGGTGTTAATATCTCCGGTATGCAGGTTTCCACCACCTCCAAGGAGGACGTAAATCTGATGATTCTTACCCTGGACAGCGAAGTACCGGCTGATGTACTTAAGCTTATCACCTCTATGGAAGAAATATACGATGCAAAGATGATTATGTTTAAGTAAAAATAGTTATTTTTTTGCAGGGGCTAAGCAACTTAGTCCCTGTTTTATATTGCCATGAACCCTGAAACTAAGCTATAATTATACTAGGTATGTGTACTCATAATTGTTGTTTTCTACATTTAGGGATAACAGGTGATAAATATGAAAATAGAAGGCTTAGGGACTAGGGGAACAATGCCTGCCATGGGCAGCAGCTCCACCAGAAAAACCAATGCTATGGAGTCTGATTTTTCCTCTGAGTTTGAGGATCAGCGAAGCAGTGCTTCCCATGAACAGCTGCAGCGTCTTCTTGATCAGATTGATGAGCAGGGTGCCAAACTTACCAAGACCCCAACCTATGATGAGCTTATTGAATATCGCAGCCTCATCAAAAATTTCGTGGGCACTGTGGTAAGTCAGATGTATGATGTAAGCACTCAGTCCGGTTGGGACCGCATGGGGCGTCAGAAGGTATACACCACAGTACGAAAGATTGATACTGAGCTGGAAAGCATGGCGGAGAAAATTCGTCTGGGCCAGTCTGAACAGCTTGATGTGGTGGCTAGTCATGATGCTATTCGTGGTATGCTGATAGATTTATATATGTAATGAATATTTCTTGGGATAATATTACAGGTCACAAATCAAATATTGAGCGTCTGAAAACCCTTTGCAGGGAAGACATGGTACCCCATTCCATGCTTTTTTGCGGCATAGATGGTATAGGCAAAAAAATGGCTGCTCAGGCTATGGCAGCCACTCTTTTATGTCATCATCCGGTGAATGGCAGTGCCTGTGGCGGGTGCCCTTCCTGTAAGGCCCTTATTGCGGGAATCCATCCTGATTTTTTCACCGTGGAGCCGGAGGTAAAAAAGGGTAATGGCACCATAGTTATTGACTTAATTAGAGAAATGCAGGGCAAAATTGCCAGAGTACCTATTATGTCAAAGGCTCGGGCTGTAATCATAGATGATGCCCAGACCATGAACGATGCGGCGGCTAATAGCCTTTTAAAGACCATCGAGGAGCCGGGAGGGCAGATTTATTTTATTTTGGTCACCAATTCCATAATGGCTCTTCTGGATACCATCATTTCCCGATGTATGCGGGAGGAATTTGCGGGATTAAGTCCTGAGGATATAAGCTCTGTACTGGTAAAACAGGGGATACCTTTGCATCAGGCGAATTATTTGTCCACCTTTGCAGATGGCAGTGTCCGTCAGGCCATGCTCCTTAACGATGAGGAAGGGGTTTCCTTGCAAAAGTCTGCGGTGGATTTTTTCGAGGCCTGTGCTACCGGTGAACTGGATATGGAAAGGGTGTGGAGTGAGGGGAAAAGCCTTGGAACCATGGGAAAGCAGGACAAGCTTAAGCTGCGGCAGTGGTTTGGCTTTTTGGCTATGGTGCTTAGGGATCAGCTGGTGCTTTATAGTGGCAGCGAAGTTACCCTTTACAATCAGACAGATATTTCAAGGATAAACAAGCTGACAGGACAGCTTACACATAATCAGTTGATTGCTATATTGAAGCTGGTGAGGGACTATCAGGGAAGACTTAGATACAGTGTCGATCCACAGCTGATGGTGGAAAGCTTTATTATAAAGGTTAAAACATTATTGGAGGATTAAGGTGCAGACAGTAGTAGGTGTTCGCTTTAAGCGAGCTGGAAAGATATATTATTTTAGTCCAGGCAAGCTGGAAATTGAAGCAAATGATGATGTTATTGTGGAAACTGCCAGAGGCATTGAGTATGGCACAGCTGTAATCGGGCCAAGAGAGGTGCCGGACAGTGATGTGGTATTGCCCTTGAAGGAAGTGCTTCGCAAGGCCACTGAAGCAGATAGAAACAAGGTTATAGACAATGGCCACAAGGAGCAGGAGGCCTTTGGCATTTGCGAGGAGAAAATCCGGGCTCATGGCCTTCCTATGAAGCTGGTTCAGGTGGAGTATACCTTTGATGTAAATAAGATAATTTTCTACTTTACCGCTGATGGACGTATCGATTTTAGGGAGCTGGTAAAGGATTTGGCTGCAGTGTTCCGCACACGTATTGAGCTCCGACAGATTGGAGTAAGGGATGAGGCCAAGCTCATGGGTGGTATCGGCTGCTGTGGCCGTTCCCTTTGCTGTCATACCTTCTTGGGCGAATTTGAGCCTGTATCCATACGTATGGCCAAGGAGCAGAATTTGTCACTTAACCCTACAAAAATTTCCGGTATTTGCGGTCGCCTTATGTGCTGCCTGAAGTATGAAAATGAGTGCTACTGCGGCAAGTCCCAGAAGCGGGTTAAGGTTAAGCCACCAGCTCAGGGCAGCAAGGTGATTACAGCCGAAGGTGAGGGCAAGGTTATTAACCTTAACCAGCAACGCCGTACGGCCACCATTCTGCTGGATAACAGCAAGACTATTGTGGCTTCCTGGGAGGATGTAATCGAGAAGGACGAAGATGATATTTAATGATACGGGCCTTGGCGATATGGAAATAGAGCTGGGGCCTGATGAACGCCTGGATGATTTGCTTTTGGGGGGCAGGAAAATAATACAAAATACCAAGGAATTCTGCTTTTCTATTGATGCAGTGCTCCTTGCCCATTATCCCAAGTACCATAAAAGCTGGCGGGTCTTTGATTTGGGTACTGGTACCGGAGTGATGCCTCTTTTAATAGCTGATGAGGTTAAGGAGGTTCACGGCCTGGAGCTGAATCCTGTTATGGCAGAGCTGGCCCAGCGTAATGTAAAGCTGAATCATCTGGAGAATAAGATTACTGTCAGTCAAGGGGACTATCGCAAAATCCGAGAGCTTTATCCACCGGAGTCCTTTGACTGTGTTATTGCAAATCCGCCATACCGCCCACTTAATCAGGGCACTTTAAGTGCTGAGGATGGTGTGGCCAGAGCACGGCATGAGATAACAGCTACCCTTGATGATGTGGTGAAGGCTGCCAGATATCTTTTGAGATTTCGTGGAAAGTTTGCCATGGTTCATCTGCCGGAGCGGCTGGGGGAAATCATTGTGGCCATGCACGAAAATCAGATAGAGGTGAAGCGGCTGCAGCTGGTACAGCCTAAGCCCGGCAAGCCTTCAAATCTTATGCTTATTGAGGGCATTGTGGGGGCAGTGCCGGGAGGCATGAAGGCAGAGCTTCCTCTTATAGTTCATAAGGAGGACGGCGGATACACTGATGAAATATTAAGAATTTACAACATTAAACGTGGTTAGAATAAAGGAATGACACATTTATGTCAGAGGAATGTAATAACAAAATAGGTATGCTGTACTTGTCGGCAACTCCTATTGGCAATCTGGAGGATATGACCTACAGAAGCGTGCGGATATTGGGGGAGGCGGACCTTATTGCCGCTGAGGATACACGTCATTCACGCAAGCTGCTGTCCCATTTTGATATCCATACACCCTTGACCAGCTATCATGAGCATAATAAGCTGGAAAAAGGCCCTGAATTGGTGGAGAAAATGCTGGCGGGGGATACCATAGTGTGTATCAGTGATGCGGGATTACCGGGGATTTCTGACCCGGGAGCGCATTTGGCTATGCTGGCTATTGAAGCTGGGATTAATGTAAGCCCACTGCCGGGAGCCAATGCCGCATTGTCTGCCCTTATATGCTCCGGCCTTGATACCACCGCCTTTACCTTTTATGGCTTTTTGCCAAGGACCGGCAAAAAACGGCGGGAATTGTTGGAACGTATTAAACAGAGTCCTGAGACTCTGATTTTTTATGAGGCACCTCACCATTTAAAGGGAACCCTCAGTGATTTGATTAAGGCTCTGGGACCTCAGCGCAGGGCTGTAACGGCCAGAGAGCTTACCAAGACCTTTGAGGAATTCAATCGTCGAACGTTGGGGGAGCTGGCAGGGTATTATGATGAACATGACCCTAAAGGTGAGTTCGTCATTATTATAGAAGGCTTTGACGCAGAAAATGAGGTTGCAGCGGAGCCGGAACAACAGCTTTCACCAGTGGAAATGGTGGCCAGACTGGAGGCAGAAGGCATGGGCCACAAGGATGCCATGCGGGAAACAGCAAAGAAGCTAGGTATCAGTCGCCGTGATGTTTATCAGGCACTGCTGAATACCTCATCCACCGCTCTTACAGAACCAGCTTCTCATTGTAGCGGTCCCCCTTCCCCAGAGGGGAAGGCTTAATAATTATAGGAGGAATTATTTCATGAGTAACAAGAGTTTTTATATAACTACCCCAATTTATTATCCAAGTGCCAAGCTGCACATTGGTCACGCATATTGCACCACTATTGCCGATGCTGTGGCACGCTTTCATCGTTTGGCCGGTGAAGATGTGTTCTTTCTTACCGGCAGCGACGAGCACGGTCAGAAAATTCAGGAAAAAGCTGAGGCAGAGGGAATTACACCCATTGAATATACAGATAAGATTGTGGCCGGCTTTCAGAATCTCTGGAAGCTGCTGAATATTTCCAATGATGATTTTATCCGTACCACCCAACCTCGCCATGAGAAGGTGGTTCAGGAGATATTCCGTCGTGTTTATGACAAGGGGGATATTTACAAGGGCTCTTACAAGGGACTGTACTGTACTCCATGTGAGAGCTTCTGGACAGAGCTTCAGCTGGACGAAAATGGTTGCTGCCCTGATTGCGGACGCCCTGTTAAGGAAGTGGCTGAGGAGGCCTACTTCTTTAAGATGTCCAGATATGCAGATAGGATTTTGAAGCACATTGAGGACAATCCTGAATTTATACAGCCAGTATCCCGTCGTAATGAGATGATTAACTTTATCAAGCAGGGGCTGGATGATCTTTGTATTTCCCGTACCTCCTTTGATTGGGGTATTCCTGTGCCAATTGATGAGAAGCACGTTATTTACGTATGGTTTGATGCCCTTACCAACTACCTGACACCTATTGGCTTCCTGGATGATCCGGAGAAATTTAAAAAATTCTGGCCAGCCAATATTCATCTTGTAGGCAAGGAAATTGTCCGTTTCCACGCTATTATTTGGCCTTGCATCCTTATGGCATTGGATTTACCACTGCCTAAGCAGATTTATGGCCATGGCTGGCTGGTTGTGGACGGTACAAAAATGTCCAAATCCTTGGGCAATGTTATTGATCCTATTGAGCTTATTGAAAAATATGGACCTGATGCTATCCGTTACTTCCTGCTCCGTGAAATCAATCTGGGCCAGGATGGTAACTTCTCGGAGCTGGCATTGGTACAGCGCATTAATGCCGATTTGGCGAATGATTTGGGCAACTTGCTTCATCGTAGCCTTAACATGGTTGGTAAGTTCCAGAATGGTGAAGTGTTGGCTCCAAAGGGTAGGTCTGAAACAGACGAGTCCCTTGTCAGTGATGCCATGAATGCAGTCAGGGCCTTTGAGGAAGGTATGGATGAAATGAAAATCAGCAACGCGGTAAAGGCTGTATGGGCATTTATCGGCAGAGCCAATAAATATATTGATGAGACAGCTCCATGGGCTTTGGCGAAGGATGAATCCAAAAAGCAGGAGCTGGCCAACGTTATGTACAATCTTATTGAGTCTATGCGGGTTATCAGTGTAATGATTTCTCCGTATATGCCTGCAACCGCTGAAAAGGTTTGGCAGCAGCTGAATATTCCGGGTGACTTCAAGGATGTACGTCTTGATGACATTAAGACTTGGGGCGGCACACCTGCGGGAATGCATATCGGTGAGGCTCAGCAGCTGTTCCCACGTATTGAGCTTGCTGAAGAGGACAAGGCGCAGGCCCAAGCTCCTAAGAAGGAAAAACAGCCAAAGAAGGAAAAGGCAGAGAAAAAGCAGGAAGCTGCCGGGGAGGGCCTCATTACCATCGACGATTTT